>NZ_QRJA01000015.1:32208-59655 GCF_003471405.1 Collinsella sp. AM20-15AC | reverse complement strand
GGTTCGACGAACAGCCGATCGTGTCAACCTTGGTCTAACAGAGCCTTATTTTTTCTCTGTGTTATACTGTTATACACAATAGCATAACAGTTAAAACACACGGAGGATGCAGAAATGAAACTGATTATTTCAAATGTATCTGGCGTCCCCATATACGAGCAGATTAAACAGCAGATCAAGGCGGCTATTTTATCTGGCGAGCTTCAAGCCGAAGAAACTTTGCCCTCCCTTAGAACACTTGCCAAAGACTTAAAGATCAGCGTCTTAACAGTGACAAAGGCATACACAGAATTAGAGCAAGAGGGCTTTGTTAAAAATGTGCAGGGGCGTGGATGTTTCGTAATGGGGTCTGGTTCAGAACTGATTAAGGAGCAGCTTATTTGCAAAGTAGAAAACAATCTCACCGAAGCAATAAAAGCTGCAAGAATGGCAAATCTATCCACAGAGGAATTACATCGCCTTTTGGACATTTTAACGGAGGTAAAAACAGATGACTAATTATTTAGAGGTAACGAATCTTTCAAAATCTTTTGATTCTTTTCAGCTTCACAATATCAGCTTTACTTTGCCAAAGGGATATATTATGGGCTTGATCGGCCCGAATGGTTCTGGCAAAACAACGACAATCAAACTGATTTTGAATATGCTCAAGCGCACCGGCGGCACAGTCAAAGTGATGGGGCTGGATAATATCACAGAAGAACAAAAAGTAAAATCAGAGCTGGGCGTTGTTTTCGATACAAATTATTTCAGTGATGATTGGAAAGTGTCGCAGGTTGAAAAATCCATTTCGGTATTTTATCCAAATTGGGACAGCCAGAAATTTGCGGATATGTTACGGAAATTTCACATTGCACCAACCAAAAAGGTAAAAGAACTTTCCAAAGGTATGCAGATGAAGTTAATGCTTGCCTGTGCGTTTTCATACGACGCCAAACTGCTGATCCTCGACGAGCCGACCAGTGGACTTGATCCGGTTTCCAGAGATGAACTTTTGAAAATTCTTTCAGAGTATATTGAAGATGGCGAACATAGTGTTTTGTTCTCCACCCATATCACAGGTGATTTGGAGCGTGCAGCCGATTATATTACCTACATCAGTTATGGCGAGCTGTACTTTACTGGCAGCAAAGATGATTTTGTAGATATGTTCCGCATTGTAAAAGGTGGAATTGAGGAACTGTCCGATGATCTGAAAAATAAGGCGGCTGGTATTCGTACATTCCCTACGGGATTTGAGGCACTGATGAAAACCGAAGATATTAGCGGTTTCCCTAACCTGACCATTGAGCCTGCCACCATTGATGAAATTGTAGTGTTTACAAGCAAGAAAGGTGACGATTATGAGTAATATTTTGAAATCCACAAAATTAGATATTGCATTGGTAAAACCATATTTTAAGACAATTTGTTTCACCCTGCTTCTGCCGATTGTGTTTGCCGCAATCAATCGTTCTTTGCTGACAGGGGTATCATTTGCTATGTGCTTTATTGCCATGACGACGGGATATACCTTTTCCATCACAGAAAAAAACAGTATGGATCGTCTGTTTGGTATTTTACCTGTTCGTAAAAGCGAGCTTGTGATTGGACGCTATGTTTTCGTCCTTGCAATGGGGCTTCTTTCCTTGATTATTTCTTTGATTGCACAGCCGCTTGTCTTGAAAGTGCTGGGTGAAACAGTTGGCGTATTTGACATTGTAACTGCCGCTATTGCAGGAGTATTCTTATTTGCACTCTATACCGTGTTCCAGATTCCGGGATATTACAAGTACGGCTCAATCAAAGGACGGGTATTTATGTATATTCCAGTGGCCGGTTTTTTGGTGACTTTACTTCTTCTCTCTAAAATGCCAGCTATCGGGAAATCAATTATTTCAGTCGTTGAATCTTTTCCGATACTTCTCGTTTTCTTTGCGGTTTTTGCTATTGTCGTGATGTATGCGGTTTCGATCTTCTTGTCCATTCGGATTATGAAGAACAAAGAAATGTGAGGTGATTGTATGGATTTCACAATTTTGGCAGTTGTGCTTTTGCTTGGTGTTGGCGTTCCTATCCGTAATAAACTCATACGGAAATATCGGGATAAGAAAAAGAATGATCGCAATTCGGAGTGAACAATATGGAGAAAACAGAGTTCATCCGCTGCCCAGTCTGCGGGAATAAAACACGCGACAAAATTCGGGAAGATACCGTACTTAAAAATTTTCCTCTCTTTTGTCCAAAATGTAAAAGTGAATGTCTAATCGACATTGAACAATTAGACTTACGATTAGCATTATGGGAATACCGTCGTTACTAATGACAGTATTCTGTTTGCTTTATGAGAAAATGCTCAATGCTGGAATGGGCAATAAATTTGAATTTGACAAGGAGAAGATTGAAAATGAGAAGTAGAGGGTATCCATTACCTTAATCGCATCACAAACAAGCCATCTTTCGGTGGCTGTTTTAAAAATTGAATATCGTATACACTAAGGCTATGCAGTTGCTGACTTGATTTTATAACCTTGATTTCTGGCGATCATGAGTGCCTGCTCTACGGTAATTTCACGATCCACAGGTGGTAAATCAGATTTTCGATAAAGTTCAGCATTATAGTTTTCTCCGTTCTTTAATATGTGGTATAATGCGGTAAGAAGCATTCTTGCTATCGCAATGATTGCTTTCTTGTGACCGCGACGTTTTTTGATACGGAGATAGCGGTTGCGAATTTCAGGATGCTTATTACTTTTAACAACAGCGTTTGCACACTGTACTAAAAGAGGTTTGATGTAGCATCCGGCCTTGGAAACCCGGACAGATTTTTTCTTCCCTGCACTTTCATTGTTGGTCGGAGTAAGGCCAGCCCATGAACACAAGTGTTTCGCCGAAGGAAAAGCCTCCATATTGGTACCAATTTCGGAAATAATTCCGATGGCAGTGAAATCACTGCTGATACCAGGAGCGGTTTGAAGAATGGCAAGTTCCTGCTGATAGGGAGTGGCGAGCGCAAGAATGAGTTCTTCAAGCTCTGCTTTCCGAGCTTCAAGGTTTTCATAATGAGCTTTGATTACTTTGAGCTTACCTGCCTGTTCCGGAGTGATATATCCGTCAATGGCATCACGAAGTTCAGGAAGTTTCTTTTTTAAACTTTTGAAAACAAGAGGTTCAAGGTCAAAGGAAGTATCTGCGGGATCTTCCAAAATCTTATCCAGTATCGCCTGAGCAGATTTGCCGAAGGTGTCCGAGACAACGTTTCCCAACTGGATATTGGAAACCGTGAGACAGTTCTGCAAACGATTCTTTTCACTTGATTTGAAGCAGGTCAGTTTGAAACGGTAGCGCATAAGGTCACGAAGCTGGCGGATGTCAGCGGGTGGCATAAAGCTTCCGGCAACAAGATCATGCTTAAACAGGTCAGCAATCCATTTGGCATCTTTCTTGTCAGTTTTCTTTCCACGGATAGCCTTAACGTATTTCGGATGGGCAAGGACAATCGAACAATCTTTTTCCAAGATGTTATAAACAGGAATCCAGTATTTACCGGTGGATTCCATACAGACATCCTTGCAATTCCTGTCGAGTAGCCATTGTAACAAAGTTTTCAGACCGCTCGTGTAGGTCGAAAACCGGTGGCTCTCGTAAGAAGTGACACCTTTATCGTTCGTAGAAGCGATGCAGGCGACTACAAAAGTCTTGTGGACATCAATGCCACAACAGATTTTGTACACGATTTTTAAAGCCATAGGGACTCCTTTCAGAACCGGGAGGTTCGCTAAAGATTATAGGGAGAGACGGGGCATTGACTGAACGCCTAAGCCATAAACGAGAATGTTTATACAAAGATAAGATTACGTGCTTGAAGTCACACTTATTTGTGCTTGAAAAGGCGAACTACACATATAATAATGCGGTCATCCGGCAAGCCGGACAGCCCACTCACCTCTCCGTGATTTGTAGTATACCGAGTTCCCTACAAGAAGAATTATAAAGAAAAAATGAGCTCAGGGAAACATTTTCATAACGTTTTGTGCCTGAGCGAAGCGAAAGGAATGGATATAATAATGATACCAATTTCTGATATTCTCATCCGCTCAATTAGTGGGTATGTGTTTATGGTTCCAGTCTTCGTACTGTATTTCTTGTGGCTCAAAAAATTGGGGAGAACACAAAGTTTTCTCCATACCGCTGCAGTGTTTGTTTTTGGTTATTATTTATTCGGACTTTTGACCGTCACAGGCATCGGCTTTACAAGCACAATGACCTTTCGCCCGAACATTTCTTGGACTCCATTTATCGGTATGATAACTGGGCCAATTGATACCATTCTGAATATTATTCTGTTTGTCCCGTTGGGATTTTTCCTGCCGCTGCTGTACAAGAAATATCATCACATGAAGACGGTTGCATTGACTGGCTTTCTGTTTTCTTTGGCTGTTGAAATTGTCCAGATGTTTGGCTGGGGTTCTTCCGACATCAATGACTTGATGACAAATACCGCTGGAGCCTGTATTGGATTTTTAGTTTATTGTCTGCTGTCAAGAATCTTGCCTGCCAATCTGAAAAAGCAACTTCAATCCAGCCGTGTCAATGCTGTGGCTGAAGTACTTCTCTTTGCTATTTGCACATTTGCCATTATGGTCACGGCTCAGACTTGGTTTGTCCATGATGTGCTGAATGTTCCATAAATTGTATCGGAAACAATCGGTCTCAGATATAAAAAAATAGTGTCTTCTGTTTGACACACCTGCAGACCGATTTTTCCGTATTGAACTTAGTCGCGTCAACGAAGCCACTACCTATGGAATTTCAATCTTTTCCTTCCTGTTATGCTTGGACAGATTGAATAATTCTCTTTGTGTTATATCTATTATTTTTAGGTAATAGTCCACAACGGCTTCTAACATGAAGGTACAAAAAATAAAAGTTGATCCTCAATCAATCCTATTATTGTACTCTTCAATTCATACTTTTCGATCTCAATGGTAGTATGGTTAGATAGACATCTGTTGCCGCTATCCCTTGGTAAGTTACCCGTTCAGCTTACCTACAAATTTAGAATACAATAAATGGCATCATTTGAACAGACTATATTTTTGGGATGAACTGTTCTACTATGAGAGCTTCGGTCTGTTTGCTGTGCTGATTCTGGTACAGTTGGCGGCCACCGGCGCAGCAGCGTTCCGCTTTTACTACAAACAAAGAAAAGGCTGAATAGAAAATAGGTATCATCAATCAAAAATATCATTGGAGGTATAACTTATGGAAAAAGAAACAATGGGAACTGTAATTTCAGTTACAAAACAATGGTGGTTAAAAGTGAATCGTAAACCTGCCCGCGTTCATGCGATGGATGGCGCAGCCTTTCCGCATACTATCAAGGTCAAATATACGATAGACGGCAAAGATTACATCTGCCGAAAATGGATTGGCGCAGGAAACAAAGTCCCTGACAAGGGAACAACGATTAAAGTTATCTATTGTGAAGATAAGCCATCGAAAGCAAGAATTGAACTCTAATTCAAATTGACTGACTAACACGGTATGTTTTGGCCTTTGCGGCATGAAACATACCTACATATTCAAACATCTGCCTCCACAGCGGGGAAAAGAAAAAAACCGCTGACGGGCAGAGGATTTCGTGCGCTTTTCTGTATCATCGACTGATACGGCGGTTTTGAGAAAATCAGAGCCGCCGTTTCTTTTCGTCTATCCTAAACCAACGACGACCTAACACCGTGTAAATCCACGGCGGCATATAGGAGGATTGCCGCCGTGTCTATTTTTGCCTTTTTTCATAGCACCCATGACCTACATCAGTTAAAAAAAGCATAGCCCCGCCTCCGGGTTATTCCGGCTATGTATGCGAAATTTGTTGGAACCTTAACTATTATGTCATTTCATGCGTCCGTGTGGCTTCATGCCGCCCGGGCGCTTTTGCGTTCTTATGGGGCTGCTTCGGGTCATGTTGGCCCGAAGTCATTCCCCGGTGCCGCTCCCCGCCGCCTTCGTTTCGGTCACTCGTCAACCAACAACCGAAACGGAGGTCAATATGGCTATTATCAATTTGCGGGACTATTACCCATTCTATACATCGGATTGCTTCATGGAAGTATCGGAAGAAGTTGCAGAAATGTTCAAAGAGTTTGATCGTAAAGAGGCTGCTTATCGGCTGCGTACATACCGCCACAAAGCCTACTATTCCCTTGATCGGGATGACGGGCTGGAACATGAGGCTGTCTTTGTCGCTTTATCTCCCCATGAACTGTATGAGCGGAAAGTGACCATGCAGGAACTTCACGCAGCGATTACCAGTCTGCCAGACAAACAGGCAAAACGGATTTACGCCCATTTCATTCTCGGCATGACCAAACAGGACATTGCCCGGGCAGAGGGCGTCCATGAAAAAGTGATTCGTGTCGCAATCGAGCGAGGTCTGCGTCGCTTAGAAAAAATTTTGAAAAATTCTTTGTAAGGCGTACCGATTTAGGCTGGAAAATGAAATGGCTTATGAGAGGTAAAACACTTCGGGTCACAATGGCCCGAGGTTCAGACAAGCCTCATGCAGATTGAAAATTGAATAAAAAGACACCCGGATACGAAGGGGAACGCGCTGTGTGACAGACCCGCCATGACCTCAGATTTCAGAGAATACAGTCTTTGTAAAACTGAGCGAGCGAACAGGTCCATGCCATAGGTGGGGCAAGGCTGGCTCCACCGGAACAGGCGCAGAACCCGGATACTTGCGTTTAGTCACAGTCCGAGCGTTGAAGCGGTCTTGCAAGCCGTGAGCCGTCGCAGGCAATGAGAACGCCTTGCCATCAGAATGGGGAGAGTTGAAATACTATGGGGCATGAAGCCTATGTCCGTCCGGTGTGTCTGAAATGAAATGAAAACCTATGGGGAGCCCCCGGCAATGCTGTCTGATGATAGACCAACCGATCCGGCGTGGCTCCCCATCTTTTCAAAAGAGGAGCACTTTATGGGAAATGCGTTTGGAATGATCCCCGGCTTGGAACCGGACGAATGGAGCAATGACGCCTGCCGTGGTTATGTCATTATGGCAATGGAGAACTGCGGATTTTCAAAGAAGGATATACGGCGAGTTGTGGGGCAACTTTATAAAATATTTGACCTCAACAGCGTGGAGGACGCCAAAGAAAAGTACCTTTCCAGTCCTTGCTGACATCGGGCCACATTGACCCGAAGTGGAGAAAGCTCAAAGGGCGGCACCTGCTGGGTGCCGTCTTTTGACATTTCCCCACAGGACAAGCGGGAAAGGCTGGCATATACACGCACTTTCGCAAAGGAGGTTTTCAATGACGCAAGCTGTCACTTATGAACGAGAAACAAAGTCTGTCGCATTTCAAGGGAAGATCATTGTGCTGGAAAGCCTCACGCCAGTGCTTCCACCGAAGGAGAAAGAACAGCGCAAAAAAGAAATTGAGCGCTGCCTTTTTGAGGTGTTCAGCAAATATGGGGACAGGTTTCCCTAATCATTCGCAACATTGTTGTCCGGGGCTGCTGATGGTATAATATAGTTGTAAGGTTGGTAGCTCCATTCCAACAAGGAAAGGAGCCCAATATGGAATTTATCAGAGAAGATTGTATTTACGCAAGACAGTCAGTAGACCGCAAGGACAGTATCAGCATTGAAAGTCAAATCGACTTTTGCAAGTATGAATTGAAAGGCGGGAGCTGCCGGGTATTCAAGGACAAAGGCTATTCCGGTAAGAACACGGACAGACCGGAGTTTCAAAAGCTGCTGGGCGAGATCCGCAAGGGAAAGGTTCGGCGGGTCATCGTGTACAAGCTGGACCGTATAAGCCGCTCTATTCTGGACTTTGCAACGATGATGGAGCTGTTTCAAGAGTACGATGTGGAGTTTGTATCCTCCACGGAAAAGTTTGATACTTCGACCCCGATGGGCCGGGCCATGCTGAATATCTGCATTGTATTCGCCCAGCTTGAACGTGAGACAATTCAGAAGCGTGTCACAGACGCCTACTATTCACGGTGCCTGAAAGGCTTTCACATGAGCGGACAGGCGCCATACGGTTATCAGTTAGAGCCTACTGTGGTAGAGGGTATCCGCACAAAGAAAATGGTTGCCGACCCCGTAGCCGCCGACCATGTTCGGCTGATGTTTGAAATGTACGCTGAACCGGAAACCTCCTTCGGAGATATTACCCGATACTTCGAGGAACATGACATAAAAATTTATGGCAAATCCATGTTCCGTACATTTCTTTCCCAGCTTTTAAGAAACCCCGTTTACGCACAGGCCGATTTGGAGCTGTACGAATTTTTCAAGAGCCAGGGCGCAGCGATTGTCAATGACGCTTCCGACTTTGCCGGAACAAACGGCTGCTATCTCTATCAGGGGCGGGATGTGAAGGAGGACAAGGACAGGTGCTTAAAAGACCAGATACTTGTTATCGCTCCCCATGAAGCACTCATTTCCTCTAATACATGGCTGAAATGCCGGAAAAAACTTATGGCAAATACCACCTTCCAGCAGGGACGGAAACCGAAGAACACTTGGTTGGCCGGAAAAATCAAATGCGGGCATTGTGGGTATGCGCTGAAAGCCACACATGTACCAAACAGTACCGGATATTTCCGCTGTACCAAACGGACGGAAAACAAAGGCTGTCCGGGCTGCGGGAAAATCCGTAAAGAAGAATTTGAGCAATTCATTTTCTCGGCCATGCAGGAAAAGTTCAAAGACTTTCAGATACTCCACGGCAGAGAGGAAAAAGTCAATCCGAAACTGACCGCCTATCAAGTGGAGCTGGCACAGGTGGAGGCAGAAATTGAAAAGCTGCTGGATACGCTAACCGGAGCCAATGCGACCTTGCTTGCCTACGCTAACAAAAAAATTGAAGAACTGGACACCCGACGCCAGACCATTTCAAAGGCAATCGCTGAATTGAGCGTTGAAACCATATCTCCCCAGCAGATAAAGAAGTTATCCTATTATCTCGACAACTGGGACAGCATAGATTTTGACGACAAAAGAAAAGCCGCCGATGGTTTGATCTCTACAATCAAGGCCACCAGCGACCGTGTTCAGATAGAGTGGAAAATCTGATATTTCCGCTCTATCGCCCCTCATTTCTATTTTATCTCGTTTGTACCCCTTGTACACCGATGTTTGCATCTGCGTATGAGTACGACCGAGCGAGAGCACGTGATGCCTCCGCGGCCCCTGATTCCGTGGACGATGGCCCTGTGTGCCGGCATGTGCATGAGCTGCGCCTTGGTGCTTAACATGGCCGCTGATGCGCTGCTGACGGAGCGGGCGACGGCGGTCGGGCCGCTATGGGCCATTCCCGTTGCGGCGGCGGTATTCGTTGTGCTGGCTCAATCTTGTGCGCGGCTTGTCCCTTTGAAGCGGTGGCTGTATGCCGTGTCCGTCGGCCTCGTGGCGGGAGCGGTCGTCTCGGAGTGGTGGGCCGTGGGTGCGCTCAGTGCCGCGAAGACGCTCGACGGTCGAGCGGCAAGCAGTCTCGAGTTTGTCGTGCAGGGTGACCCATCCATAAACGACGACGTGTATTCCTATACCTGCGAGGCACGCGCGGACGGCAAGAACTTGGCAACGGTTCGCCTATCGTGTGATCGTGAGCTCAAGGTCGGGGCGCACGTGCGTGTTATCGGTCGCGTTTTACGTTTTGAGAACGATGCGTATGGGCGCTCACGCGTGCTTCGAGGCGAGCTCCGAAAAGTGAAGGTCATCCGGTTGGTGTCGGTCGACGAGGGCTCTCCGGGGCCGCTGCTTCGACTGCGAAATGAGCTGCTTGCGTCCATCTCGCCTGCGACCGACCCGGCGCGTGCGCTCATAGCTGGAGTCGTCTGCGGTCGTTCGGCCGAGCTGCGCGCCCAGCCGGCGAGCGACTGGTTTTCGGTGACGGGAACGGCGCATCTTATCGCCGTCTCGGGCAGCCATTTGGCTATCGTGGGGTTTGTAATCGAGGGTGTATTGCAAAAGACTCGGTGCTCACGTGGTCTTCAGCGGGCGATATTGGCGATAACGCTTGTGGGCTACGCTGCCTTTACGGGCGCGTCTCCCTCGGCTGTGCGCGCGTGCTGCATGGTGTTCGCGACGCTTGTCGTAAACGGCGCGGGGCGTCGCCGGCACGGCCTTTCGGCGCTCTTCGCAACCATGTCCATCTTTGTGCTACTGCGGCCGACGGTGCTGTTTGAGATGGGCTTTCAGCTTTCATGCGCCAGCGTCTTAGCCATTCTGTGCTTTTGCTCTTATGCGACCTACGCTTTGGGTGAGCTGGGCTTGCCATCGGGCGTTGCCGGCATGCTTTCCGTCACGCTGTGCTCGCAACTGGCGACACTTCCCATTACCGTTCCTGCCTTCGGTACGTTCTCGCTCATTGCTCCGCTGGCAAATGCGGTCCTCGGTCCGGTGGTGAGCGTACTGCTTGTTGTGTCGATCGTGCTGGTTCCCTTTTCGTTCGTGGCACCGTTGCGGACTTGGGCGCTCGTTGTGCCCATGATTGCCGCCCGTTGCGCGCTGTTCTTCGAGCAGCTGTTTGCCGCCGTGCCGGGTGCATACGTGAGCGTGCCGCCCGATAGCATGTGGATTTACCTAGTGCCGTGTTTTCTGGCGGTTCTGCTGGTCTGGTGGCCGCGTCCCCGTGCACGTCCTATGGCGGTGGGGCTTGCATGCCTGATGCTCTTGGCTGCGATTCCGTACGTCTATTGGGATCGATTCGCTCCGCCTTCGGTGACGGTGCTCGATGTGGGCCAGGCCGATGCGATTCTTATCCGCCAAGGCGGCGCAGTAGCTCTCGTCGACTGCGGGCTCGACGAGCGTGTGGTTGCGGCGTTGGTTCGCAATAACGTGCACCATATCGATGCCGTCTTTGTGACGCATTGGGATGAGGACCACTGGGGTGGTCTGCCTGCCGTGCTCGAACAGTTTTCGGTCGGAACGATTGCCGTGGCGGCGGATGCGCTGGAGGATGCTCCTGCCGAGGTATTGAACCGACCTGGTGTGGAGTATCGGCAGGTGCGCCGTGGGGATACGGTCGACATCGGCTCATTTTGCGCTCGTGTGATGTGGCCATTCGAGTCCGTGGATGGCGAGGGAAATGAGGACTCGCTTGTCCTGCTGCTCTCTTATGTTCAGGAAGGCAAGGGCCTGCGCATACTCCTCACCGGTGATGCCGAGCTCGACCAAGAGCGGGAATTCGTGCAGGAGGTGGGGGACATCGATGTCCTTAAACTTGGGCATCACGGCTCCAAGGTTTCAGTCGATGGTGAGTTGCTGGACGTCCTGAAGCCCGAGCTTTCCCTCGCGAGCGCGGGCGAGGGGAATCGATACGGCCATCCGTCCGATGCCTGCATCGATGCCGTTAAGGAAGCGGGTGGTGTGTTCGCGTGTACCATCGAACACGGCGACATTACCGTCACGCCGACTGCGAATGGTTTTGCGATGCGATGCCAGCGACCGTGACGACGTCGTTGGCGTGCGGTGGGCCCCTGGGCTAGAATGGCACGGAACGAATGCGAAGGCCTGCGGGAGGGGAGCGCAATGTCCGAAACCGGTCTGCTGCCGGCATATCTGATCGTCGGTACCGACGGAGTCAAGCGCGATCACGCCGTCTCGCGTATGAAAGCGCGTCTGGAAAAGTCGGGCATGGTCGAGTTCAACCTCGACGAGCGCGACATGACCAAGGACCCCGATATCGAGTCTATTATCGGATCGCTTAACACCTTTCCCATGGGCAGCGAGTTTCGATTGGTAATCCTTGATGGCTGCTCAAAGCTCGCCAAAGCGGTTTCGGAGCCGCTCGTCGAGTATCTGGCGAGTCCCAGCCCCACAACGGTCTGCCTCATCATCGCCGACTCGCTTGCCAAGAACACGCGCCTGTATAAGTCGATCGCCAAGATCGACAAGAAGGCCGTGATCGATTGCTCCGGCACCAAGCGCTGGGAGCTACCGCGCCGCGTGCAGCAGATGGCGACGCAGCACGGCAAGTCGATCTCGATGGCGGCCGCCGAGGAACTCGTCTCGCGTTCGGGTGAAAACACTCGCATGCTCGATAACGACTTGGCTAAGCTTGCCCAGATGGTCGAGGCGCCCCAGATTGAGCTTGCCGACGTTGAGCGCTGGATTGTACGTACGGCCGAGGTTCAACCCTGGGACTTTCTCAATGCGGTCTCGGCTCGCGATATGCGGCGTTCGCTCGAGCTCTTTAAGCTCCTGCCCTCCAAGAGCTACGTGTGGACTTACACATTGCTGTGCGGTCGCATTCGCGAGCTGATCGTCGCCAAGGCGCTCGATGCGCGTGGACAGGGTCGTGAGCTGGCCGCAACGCTCAAGCTCCAGTCCTGGCAGGTCAAGAATCACCTGACTTGGGCGCGTCGCTTTTCGATGGTAGAGCTCGTCGCAGCGCTCGAGGGTGCGGTCGATGTGGAGCTCGCGCTCAAGGGCTCTGCCGATTCTGAGACCGCGCTTTTGCTCTGGATTACGAACATCTTGAGAAAATCGTGATGATACCTGCCTATTTGACAAATTCGTTCTATCCCTTGGAGGGGGAGCGTGCTATAGTAGGCGCTTGCATGACCTCACCGTGTCTCAGAGGTGTCATACATTTTTTGCAAGGAACTCGAAAGGAACTCCAGAAGTGGCAAACATCAAGTCTCAGAAGAAGCGTATCCGCACCAATGAGGCAGCTCGCATGCGTAACAAGGCTGTCAAGTCCGAGCTCAAGACGCTGACCAAGCACGTCCAGTCCGCCGTCGCCGAGGGCGACGCCGAGAAGGCCCAGGCTGCCCTCAAGACCGCCACCAAGCGTCTCGACATGGCTGCCGCCAAGCATGTTATCCACAAGAACCAGGCTTCCAACCGCAAGTCCGGTCTTGCCAAGCTCGTGAACAGCATCAACGCTTAAAGTTGTAAATTTCACACCACACAGATTACGCGCATAAATGGAGCCTGTTTTATGGAACAGGCTCCATTTTTTGTACCGCTCGGGTAAGATAGTCCGCATGAATACTTCAATTGACATTTCCCACATCCGCAACTTCTCAATCGTTGCGCACATTGATCATGGCAAGTCCACGATCAGCGACCGCATCCTCGAGCTCACCCATACCGTCGACGAGCGCGACATGGAGTCGCAGCTGCTCGACACCATGGATATCGAGCGCGAGCGCGGCATCACGATCAAGTCCAATGCCGTTCGCGTGTCCTATGACGCCGATGATGGCGAGACGTATCAGTTCAACCTGATCGATACGCCGGGCCACGTTGACTTTACCTACGAGGTCTCGCGTTCGCTGGCCGCCTGCGAGGGCGCGGTGCTCGTCGTCGACGCCACTCAGGGTGTTGAGGCACAGACCGTCTCCAACGCGACGCTCGCCATGAACGCCAATCTGGACATTGTGCCCGCCATCAACAAGATCGACCTGCCCTCGGCCCATCCCGATGAGGTTAAGACCGAGATCGAGGACGACCTGGCGATTCCCGCCGATGATGCCGTGTGCGTCTCGGGCAAGACCGGCGAGGGCATTCACGATCTGCTGGAGTCCATCGTCTTTTTGATTTCGCCGCCAAAGGGCGATGCAAACTCTCCGCTCAAAGCGCTCATTTTGGATTCGTACTTTGACGAGTATCGCGGTGTGGTGGCTACGGTGCGCGTCTTCGATGGTTCCATCAAAAAGGGCGATACCCTGCTTATGATGCAGGCCAAGGGCGACTTTTTGGTCGACGGCGTGGGCGTCAAGCGTCCTGCCGAGACCCCGGTCGACGCGCTGACGGTCGGCGAGGTCGGATATGTGGTCACGGGCTTGAAGGACCCCGAGGCCGTTCGCGTGGGCGATACCCTTACGTGGGCGTCGAACCCCTGCCCCGAGCCGCTTCCGGGCTACCGCGAGGCCAAGCCCATGGTCTACACGGGCCTGTTCCCGATCGACAACAAGGACTACGAGAATCTGCGCGACGCCCTCGATAAGCTGCACGTCAACGACCCGTCGTTGGTGTGGGAGCCCGAGACCTCGGTGGCGCTCGGCTTTGGCTTCCGCGTGGGCTTCCTGGGCCTGCTGCACATGGAAGTCGTCAAGGAACGCCTGGAGCGCGAGTTCAACCTGGACCTCATTGCCACGAGTCCCTCGGTCGACTATCACGTCTACAAGACCGACGGCGAAATGATCGATGTCCGCAGTCCGCAGGACCTTCCCGAGGCCACACGCATCGATCGTATCGAGGAACCCTACCTCAAGGCAAAGATCATCTGCCCGCCTGAGTACACGGGTGCCGTCATGCAGCTCGCCATTGAGCACCGCGGCGTCACAACCGATATGATCCACCTGACGAGCAAATCGGTCGAGATGCGCTTCGATATGCCGCTCGCCGAGCTCATCTTGGACTTCTTCGATCAGCTCAAGAGCCGCACCAAGGGCTATGCCTCGCTCGACTATGAGTTCAACGAATATCGCCCCTCTGAGCTCGTCAAGCTCGACATCCTGCTTTCGGGCGACGAGGTGGACGCGCTTTCGTTTATCGTCCATAAGGACAAGGCATATGGCCTGGCCCGTGGCCTGTGCGACAAGCTCAAGGAGATCATCCCGCGTCAGCTGTTCGAGGTGCCCATCCAGGGTGCTATCGGCAACAAGATCATCGCCCGTTCCACCGTCAAGGCGCGTCGCAAGGACGTTCTTGCTAAGTGCTACGGCGGCGATATCTCGCGTAAGCGCAAGCTGCTCGAGAAGCAGAAAGAGGGCAAGAAGCGTATGAAGGCCATCGGATCGGTCGAGGTCCCGCAGGAGGCCTTTATGGCGATCCTCAAGGTGGACGAGTAGGTCTATGGCTCTTTCCGAATATAGTCTGCGGCTGCTGGGCGCCTATGCCGAGCAGCCGTTCCTTATGGCTCCCATGGCGGGCGTGACCGACCCTGCCTATCGCATCATGTGTCGCCGCCGCGGTGCCAACCTTGCCTACAGCGAGATGGTGAGCGTGGCAGGCCTTGCCTATGCCAGTAATAAGACGTGGCGCCTGGTGCTACCGGCCGACGAGGAGCAGCAGATTTGCGTGCAGCTCTTTGGCTCCAAGCCCGATCAGTTTGCGAGCGCCGTCGCCGCCGTCGAGGAGCGCGTTGGCGATCGCCTGTCGCTCATCGATATCAATATGGCATGTCCCGCCCGCAAGGTCGTTACCAAGGGCGAGGGCTCGGCGCTCATGCGCACGCCCGACCTGGCCGAGAAGATCGTCGAGGCCACGGTGGGCGCGGCGCACGTGCCCGTGACCGTCAAGATTCGCAAGGGCTTTTATGCCGAGGACCGCAATGCCGCGACATTTGCCCAGATGCTTGAGGGCGCAGGGGCTGCCGCAGTCGCCGTGCATGGTCGTTGCGCCACGCAGCTCTACACGGGCCAGGCCGATTGGTCGGTCGTCGATGAGGTTGCCGACGCTGTCGAGATTCCCGTGATTGGTTCGGGCGATGTGTTCTCGGCCGAGGACGCTGCTGAGCATCTGCACGGCTCGGGTGCCAGCGCGGTGTTTATCGCGCGCGGCATCTACGGCAATCCGTGGGTGTTCGGCGATGCCCGAGCCCTTGCACTCGATGGCACGCCGGTTCCTTCTCGCTCCTCGGTCGAGCGCCTGGAGGCTCTGCGCGAGCACCTGACGTTGACGCACGAGCTTCTGCCGCTCATGTCGCGTGCTCGCACGTACGCAAGCTGGTACTTAAAGGGCATGCCCCATGCCGCCGCCTGGCGCGCTCAGGTGGTGCGTTGCTCTACGTACGAGGAGTTCATGTCGCTGGTCGATGATATCGAGCGCGATGTGGTGGTCTGCGAGGCCGCGCTTGCCGCCGGTGAGTCGGTGCCCGATCATCCGCTGGAGGCTTAAGGGTGGCCGTTACCGCGCTGTACGTGCACGTGCCGTTTTGCGCTCAAAAATGCCGCTATTGCGACTTTGACTCGCGCAGCTTTGCTCTGTGTGATTTGGATGCTGCGCTCGATTCCTATTTTGAGCAGCTGTATGCGCGCCTCGATTCCTTTGGCGACGCCGGGGCGCTTGCGCAGGTCCGCACGGTCTATATTGGCGGCGGCACGCCGTCACTTGCTGGGGAGCGCCTGGTGAAACTTGCCCGTCGTATCTCCATGTGGTGCAAGCCCGTTGAATTTACTTGCGAAGTCAATCCTGAGTCGCTGACCGCTGAGCTCGCCACCGCGCTTGCCGAGGCGGGTGTCACGCGCATCTCTCTGGGCGTGCAAACCCTCGACAATACCGAGCTGGCTGCTATTGGCCGCATTCACGATGCTAATCGGGCACTTGCGGCTATCGCGACGGTGAAGGACGCTGGCCTCGATGTGTCGTGCGACCTGATGTGCGGCCTACCCGGGCAGACGGCCGCAAGCTGGCGGAGCACGCTCGATGGCGTGTTGGAGGCGGCGCCTCATCATGTGTCGGTCTACCCGCTCACGCTCGAGGAGGGCACGCCACTCTATCGCATGGCGTGCCGTGACGAGTCGCTCGAGCCCGACGAGGATTTTCAGGCTTCGTGCATGGACGCGGCGCGTGAGCGCCTGGGTGCGGCCGGCTATCATCCGTATGAGGTGGCAAGCTACGCGCTCGATGGACATGAGTGCGCACATAACATTGCCTACTGGACCGGACGGGGCTATCTGGGCCTGGGTCGTTCTGCCGCGGGCATGCTCGACGACGAGGATTTCGACCGTCTTGCAGGTTTGTTCCCCGGCGTGTCTTCTCGAGGCGATGCGTACCGCGTGCGTCTGGTGCAACGTGACGATGACGCGACGGCGTTCGAGGCCGAATATCTGTCGCAGCGCGAGGCTGTCGCCGAAGACTTGATGCTCGCTTGTCGCATGACGCGCGGTGTTGCGTCCGACCTGTTGGCTCGTGCAGCTTGCGTCATCCCAACGGGCGAGCTGGCAGCTGCCTGCGATCGCGCGCTCGAATTGGGTCTTGCCACTTGGGTGCCCGAGACGCTCTGGGGTCATGAGGGACCCTTCACTTCGGCAGATGTCGTCGCGGGCCATGTCCGAGCTCGTCTGGCGCCGACCCATCTGGGCTGGCTCGATGGAAATGTTCTGTTCGAGCTGTTTTGGGATCTAGCTTAGGCCGCTCGGGTAGAATTACCGGAATATATACGCTGCTGTGAGCAGGAGGTTGCCGCGCATGGCGACGATGAACGAAAAAGATTACTACGAGATTCTGGGTGTCTCCAAGGACGCCACCTCACGTGATATTCAAAAGGCCTTCCAGCAAAAGGCCCGTAAGCTCCATCCGGACGTCAATAAAGAGCCGGATGCCGAGGAAAAGTTTAAAGAGGTTTCCGAGGCCTACGCCGTGCTTTCGGATGAGCAAAAACGTGCGCGCTACGACGCCATGCGTTCTGGCAATCCCTTTGCCGGTGCTCCTACGGCTTCGCCCTATGGTGGCGGCTACGCCGGCAGCACGGGCTATGGCAATCCCTTTGAGGGCGGCTTTCCCTTTGGTGGCGCCTGGGGCCAGCAGCGTCGCGGCCAGGCTGCCTACAATCCCGAGAACGGCGCCAACGTGGTCGTCGATATCAAACTCGACGCCAAGGAGGCCAAGGGCGGTGCCCGCAAGACCGTCCGCTACACGCGCTTCGATACCTGTAGCAACTGCGGCGGCTCGGGCTCCGTTTCGTCTGAGCATGCCCATACCTGCCCGAGCTGCGGTGGCCGCGGCCACATCGACGTCGACCTGTCCTTCCTGTTTGGTGCGGGCACGTTCCAGTCGGTCTGCCCCGAGTGCGGCGGTTCCGGTAAGGTCGTGGCCGACCCCTGCCCCGATTGCGGTGGCAGCGGGCGAACCCGTGTGACCTCCGAGCAGACGATTGAGTTTCCTGCCGGCACGCACGATGGCGACGAGGTCCGCATTAGCGGCATGGGCCATGCTGGCACTAACGGTGCCGCGGGCGGCGACCTGGTCGGCCGCGCCCATGTTGAGGCCGAGCGCTTGGAAGGCAAAGCTCGTACTGGCTTTTACCTGATGGGCATTGTGGCGCCGTTTTTGGTGCTGTCGGCCATCTCGGGAGTGTTCTCGGCCTTTGCCGTGATGTGCTTTATTCCGTTTACCATGGGCCTGTTCATGGTGCTTTCGGACGGTGTGCTTCATCGCAGCCTGCTGTGGTGGAAGCGCGGTGCGATGCAGTTTGCCAACGGTTTTGCCAACGGCTTCATGTTCGCGCTCGTGTCGGTTTGGTTCGCGAGCTGCTCGCAACGGGCCATGCTTTCGCCGTATCAAATGCAATAACATCAAACCCTTTGTTTGCGGTCGGCCCAGCTTGGGTATAGGACGCACTGTGACAATAATGAAAGTCGGAAGGATTCGGTCGTGTCGGAAAATAGGGATTACTACGAGGTGCTTGGCGTCGACAGGGATGCCGACGCGCGGACGATTAAGCGTGCGTTTTTAAAGAAGGCCCGTACCGTACATCCGGATGTTTCGGACGATCCCGAGGCCGAGGCCAAGTTCAAGGAGCTCAACGAGGCCTATTCCGTTCTTTCCGATGATCAGAAGCGTGCTAACTACGACCGTTACGGCACTGCCGACGGTCCTGGTGGTTCGGGCTATGTCGACATCAACGATATCTTTGGTGGCATGGGCATGGACGACCTGTTCTCGTCGTTCTTTGGCGGTGGCGCCGGTGGTGGCGCCCGCAGCCGTCGTGAGCGTCGTCGCGGACGTGACATGGCCATCTCGCTTTCGGTGACGCTCGAGGAGGCGGCACTCGGCTGCAAAAAGACGATCAGCTATGATCGCCTTGCTCCTTGCGAGGACTGCAACGGTACCGGTAGGGCCGAGGGTGCACAGGAAAAGCAGTGCAGTCGCTGCCACGGTACGGGCTACGTCACGACGGTTCAGCGATCGTTTTTGGGCCAGGTTCAGTCTTCCTCGCCTTGCCCCGACTGCCATGGCGAGGGCACGGTTATCGACCATCCCTGCGAGACCTGCGACGGTCAGGGCCGCACGCCTTCGCACGAAAAGATCGACATCGATATTCCCGCCGGCGTTTCGACCGGTCGCCAGCTGCGTGTGAGCTGCTTTGGCGAGGCCGGCCTTCGCGGCGAGCCCTCTGGCGACCTGATTGTCAACGTGCGCGTTGCCGACCATGAGCGCTTTAAGCGCAACGGTGACGACCTGTACCTGGTGAGCGATATCTCGATTGCGCAGGCTGCGCTCGGCTGCGAGATCGAGGTCGAGGGCATTATGCCCGACGAGGTCGTTAAGGTGACGGTTCCCGCCGGCGCCCAGTACGGCGACACCGTGAGCGTCAATAATTACGGCATGCCGCGCATTGGCGGTGGCGGTTCGCGTGGCCGCCTGATCGTGCAACTGCGCGTGGTCGTTCCCACCAATCTTTCCAATAAGCAACGCGAGCTGCTCCGTGCTTTTGCCGACGAGATGGGCGATGACGTCGCTTCCGGTAAGAAGTCGGTGACCGACCGTATCAAGAGTGCCCTCGACGATATCCTCGATTAAGGAGCCCGCGTGCTCGCACCCCATATTTCCGTCGTCAACCTCGGCTGCCGTGTCAACCGGGTTGAGTCTGACCGTATCACTGCCGATCTTATGCGCCTGGGCTTTGCTATTGTGGAGCCCCAGGATGCCGATTTGATCGTCATTAACACCTGTGCCGTTACGGGCGAGGCCGAGGCCAAGACCCGTAAGGCCGTCCGTCATGCGCTGGCCCATCCAAATGAGCCCTATGTGGTCGTGACCGGATGCGTGGTCAATTTGCATCCCGAGGAGCTGTTGGAGCTTTCGGATCGCGTGATTGCCGAGCCGTCTAAGATCGATGTCGCTGAACGTGTCTGCGATGTGCTGGGCGTTGAGTCCGATAGCGTTCCCGCCTGCAGCGATGGTGACGTGGTCGATGCGCTCGGTCGTTCGCGGCTGGGCGTGAAGATCCAGGATGGCTGCAACCACCGTTGCACCTATTGCATCGTGTGGAAGGCCCGCGGCCCCGAGCGCTCCGTGCCCGTCGAGTCCGTGCTTGAACAAGTTCGCGAGGCCCAGGAGGCCGGCGTGCCCGAGGTGGTGCTGACCGGTGTGAACCTGGGTGCCTACGATGGCAAGAGCGCGACCGACGAGCATGTCGAAATCGATGAGCTGCTCGAGGCCATCATGGAGCGCACGACTATTGCGCATGTGCGCATTTCCTCGGTCGAGCCCATGGATATCTCTGAGCGCCTGCTTAAGGTTATGGCGCGCTATCCGCAGCGTATCGCCCCGTTTTTGCACCTGCCCGTGCAGTCCGGCTGTACGGCGACCCTGCATCGCATGGGTCGTCCCTATAGTGCGGAGGCCTTTGAGGACACGGTGCGTATGATTCGCGCCAACTTGCCCCAGGCGTCTCTTTCGTGCGATGTCATCGTCGGTTTTCCTGGTGAGACGGACGAGGAGTTCGAGGAGTCGCTGGCGCTGTGCCGCCGTGTGGGTTTCTCGCGTATGCACGTGTTCCGCTACAGCAAGCGTCCCGGTACCCTTGCTGCCGACATGCCCGACCAGGTGCCGCCCGAGGTTATGGCCGAGCGCAGCCGTCGTATGCGAGACACGGCGCAGGAGCTCGCTATTGCCGATGCTCGTCGTCGCGTGGGCACTGTCGAGCGTGCCGTGCTCGAGTATGGTGACAACCTGACGCTCGGTTCGTTCCATCATGCCCGTCTTGACGATACCTGTGGACTTACAGCCCCGTGCCTGCTCGATGTTGCTATCATCGGAGTCGATGATTCCGGCTTGGTCCATGCGCGCAGGGAGGTCCATGGAAGCCTCGAAGATTAGACTTACCGTTCCCGAGGGAATTGATCCCTCGCGCGTTTTGGGCGCCGGCGACGGCGTCCTTCGTGCGCTCGAGAGTTTGGTTCGCGCTCACGTGGTCGCCCGTGGCGATAGCATCGCCGTGAGCGGTGACCCGGACGAGGTCGAGCTCGTGGCTCGCTTTTTCGAACATGCTTTTCGCGAGGCGGCGGCCGGTCGTACCCTGTCTGCCGACGATGTCTCTCGCTGCCTGGCCGTCTTGCGCGACGGTGAGCACGAGGCTACGTCGCTTCGCGATGACGTGCTGCTTTCGTATCGCGGCCGCGTCATTCGCCCCAAGACGCTCGGGCAAAAGCGCTATGTGGATGCCATTCGCTCGCACACCATCACATTTGGCCTGGGTCCAGCCGGTACCGGTAAGACCTATCTGGCCATGGCGCTCGCCGTTGCCGCGCTCAAGCGCCATGAGGTGGGCCGTCTGATCTTGACGCGCCCGGTTGTCGAGGCGGGTGAGAACCTGGGCTTTTTGCCCGGTACCCTCGAGGAAAAGATTGATCCCTACATGCGTCCGCTCTACGATGCCCTTTTTGACATGATGGATCGTGAGCGTACCGACGAGCTTATGGAGCGCGGCGTGATCGAGATTGCGCCGCTTGCCTACATGCGCGGTCGTACGCTGAGCGATGCCTTCGTGGTGCTCGACGAGGCGCAAAATACCACGCCCGAGCAGATGAAGATGTTCCTGACACGCCTGGGCTTCAACTCCAAGTTCGTGATTACCGGCGACTTGAGTCAGCGCGACCTGGTGGGTCGTCGTGGCGGCTTGGCGGATGTCGAGAAGATTTTGGGCCGTGTCGACGATGTGGCATTTTCTCACCTCGAGCGTGCCGACGTGGTGCGTCATGCCCTAGTGGGTCGTATTGTCGAGGCATACGATGCTTATGATGACGTGCGTGAGCAGCGCTCGCGCGACCGAAAGGAGTCCCGTTGAGTGTATTGATCAGCAACGATGCCGAGCTCGATACGCTGCTCGACGCGCAAGAGGTGGAGCACATCTGCGAGGTCGTGCTTGCCGCCGAGGACGTTGAGCGTGACGTCGAGATCTCCCTTTCGTATGTCGACGAGGACGAGATGCACGAGCTCAACCACGAGTGGCGCGGTATCGACCGCACCACCGATGTGCTCTCGTTTGAGTGCGATTCGGCCTTTGACGAGGATATTCCCGCCGATGAGACGCTCGAGCTCGGCGATATTATCTTGGCCCCGCAGGTTATTGCTCGTCAGGCTCCCGGTTTTGGAAATAGCCCCGCCGATGAGTGCCGGCTGATGCTCGTGCACGGAATGCTGCACCTGCTGGGTTACGACCACATCGAGGACGATGAGGCCGAGGTCATGGAGGCCTGCGAAGACGCCATCCTGCGCGATCTGGCGCTCGAGCGCGGCGAGGACCCCAAACTAGTCCACGTCGGCCCCATCACCAACCATGCCCACGACTAGGAGCCGTCTATGATTCCCGGATCGAACAAGGACCATCCGTCCTTCTTAAAGTCGTTCTCCTATGCCATGGAGGGCTTCGTCACTGCCGTCAAGACCGAGCGCAACATCAAGGTCATGCTCGTGGTGGGCGTGTGCACCGTCATTGCCGGCTGCATCGTGGGGCTCGATATTGCCGAGTGGGCCACGATTATCATCTGTTGTGGCCTGGTGATTCACGGCGAGCTGTGTAACACCGCTATGGAGGCCATCGTCGACCTGGCGACCCAGGAGCTTCATCCGCTGGCCAAGCGTGCGAAGGACATCGCCGCCGCTTCTGTATACGTTCTTTCCATCACCGCCGCGATTGTGGGCTTGCTGGTATTTGCCCACGCGCTCGGCTTTATTTAGAAAGGGATTCTCATGTCCGACAATATGCAGCCTACCGATGAGATTTTGGACGACGTGTCCCTGGACGCGGTGGATACCGAGGAGTTCGACCCGTTTGAGGGCATGAGCGACGAGGAACTCGACGCCCTGTGCGACGAGGACGACAGCCTCGCGGGCTTTGGCGACGTTGAGCCCGGTTTCCGCAGTGGCTTCGTGGCCTTGGTCGGCCGCCCCAACGCCGGTAAGTCAACGCTGCTCAACGCCTGCTATGGCAAAAAGGTCGCCATCACCTCGCCGGTGGCCCAGACGACCCGCCGCCGCATGCGCGCCGTCGTCAACCGCCCCGGCTACCAGCTGGTCTTTGTCGATACCCCGGGTATCCACAAGCCCAAGGACGGTCTAGGGTCCGAGCTCAATAAAAGTGCGCTGTTCGAGCTGAACGATGTCGATGTTGTCGCGTTTTTGATTGATGCCACCAAACCGATCGGCAGGGGAGACGCCTGGGTTGCCGAGCGCGTCAGATGCGCCCGTTGCAAGAAGGTCCTGGTGCTCACCAAGGCCGATGAAGCCGACCCCGCACAGGTCATGGAGCAGCTTAAGGCCGCCCACGAGCTTATGGAATATGACGACGAGATCGTGACGTCGTCGGTCAAGAACTTTAACGTCGATGCCTTCATCGAGACCGTTGCGCACTTTTTGCCCGAGGGCCCGCGTTGGTTCCCCGAGGACATGGGTACCGACGCTTCCGATGAGACGCTCGTTGCCGAGTTTGTGCGCGAAAAGGTCTTGCGCCGCACCCGTGATGAGATTCCGCACTCCGTTGGCGTTATTTGCGATGCGCTCGAGCAGACCAAGAAGGTGCTGCGCGTGCACGCCACCATTTACGTCGAGCGCGAGGGCCAAAAGGGCATCATCATCGGCAAGGGCGGCGAGATGATCAAACATATCGGCATCGACGCCCGTCGCGACCTTGAGCGCATCTTTGGCACCCAGGTCTTTTTGGAGCTGGACGTGAAGGTCAAGGCCGGCTGGCGTGACGACGAGGCCCAGATTCGCCGCTTTGGCTATAACGCCGAGGATTAGGGACACGCGGCGCGAATGGCAGGTTCTCGTACATATCGCACGAAAGTGCTCGTGCTCGATAAGACGAAGCTCAAAGAGACGGACCTGATCCTGACGATGCTTGACGAGCGGGGTCGGCAGGTTCGTGCCGTGGCAAAGGGCGCCCGCAAACCCGGTGGACGCCTGGCTGCGCGCTGCGAGATGTTCTGTACCGTTGATCTGCTGCTTGCGCATGGACGGTCGCTCGACGTGGTTTCCCAGGCCGAGCTTATGGAGGCGCCGCTCGGCGCTGCGCCCGATTACGAGATGACCTGCGCCGCAAGCGCGATCGCCGAGGTCGCGCGCGTGTGCTCGTTCGAGGACGCCGAGGACCCGTTTACCTTTGCCATAACGCAGCGAGCGCTTGCCCTGGTGGGCAGCGGGCTCGACGCGGCGCATATGGATCTACTTGTGGCGGCATATGTCTTTAAGCTGCTGTCGCACGTTGGCTATCGACCCGATTTTTCGGCCTGCGTGCTGTGCGGAGACCCCATGCTGTCGTATTTTTCGCCCCAGGCGGGCGGTCTCATGTGCGGGTCGTGCGCGTCGAGCGTTCCGGGTGCCGAGCTGGTGTCGACCGGTGAGGTCGCGTGGCTGCGCGCCCTCATGTCCATGACCTTCGATGCGCTTATGGCCGAGAGGGTCGACCCCCATACCGCTGCCTTTTTGCTGGGGCTTTCGCACGTGTGGGCTGCGACGCACACCGATCAACGTCTCCGTGCGATGGAATTCATGTTGGGTCGGTGATGATGCGCAGGCGCGGGCTGCTTGTGGTAACATACCGACCTGTTGGTACCTCGACCTTGGATGCTCGCTCCACCGGCGGCTTCCCAGTCCGAGGCGAATAGCGTCGCCCGCGGGCGACAAGAAACGAAAGGTGAAACAATGACTGTTTCCAAAGAGCGCAAGGCGGAGCTGACTGCCCAGTTCGGTAACACCCCGGTCGACACCGGCAACCCCAAGGTTCAGGTCGCCATCCTGACCGAGCGCATCAAGGAGCTGACCGAGCACATGAAGTCCCACCAGAAGGACTTCCACACCCGTCGTGGTCTGCTCATGCTCGTCGGCCGTCGTCGTCGTCTTCTCTCCTACATCAAGAAGAACGACATCGTCGAGTATCGTGAGCTCATCAAGGCTCTGGGCATCCGCGACAACATCCAGTAGGATTTGTACATGCAAGGAGCGTCCTGCGCAGCGGGGCGCTCTTTTTGTGTAAGGGCGTGAACAATCACGCTCTGAAGCGTGGCGGGGGCAGGGGGCCCGCGTCACATGAGGAGCCTGCAGGCAAGGGGCCTGCGGGGTAAAGGAGAACAATGACACTCGTATCCAAGACCTTTGAGCTGTACGGCAAGACCTACACCTTTGAGTCGGGCGAGCTTGCCAAGCAGGCCACCGGCGCCTGCCTGGTCAAGCAGGGCGACACCACGATGCTCGACACCGTGGTCGTCTCCAAGGAGCGCAAGAACTACGACTTCTTCCCGCTGACCGTCGACTTCAACGAGAAGATGTACGCCGCCGGCCGCATCCCGGGTGGCTACCTCAAGCGTGAGGGCCGTCCCAGCGAGAAGGCCACGCTCACGGCCCGTATGATCGACCGCCCGATTCGTCCGAGCTTCCCGGACGGCTTCCGCAACGAGGTGCACATCGTCGCCACCTCGCTCGTCGCCGACCAGGTCAACCCCTTTGACGTCATCAACGTCATGGGTGCTTCCCTGGCAATGACGCTCGGCGGCGTGCCCTTCGAGGGCCCGCTTGCCTGCGTGCGCATCGGCCGTAACGTGGAGACCGGCGAGTTTATCGTCAACCCCACCTATGAGGAGCGCGAGAACTCCGACCTGGACCTGGAGCTGGGCGGCTCTGCCGACTTCATCTCGATGGTCGAGGCCGGCGCCGAGGAGATCTCCGAGGACGACATGCTCGCCGCCATGAAGTTTGGCCAGGAGGCCCTTGCTGCCTTCTGCCAGGCTCAGGACGAGTTTGTCGCCGAGTGGGAGCAGGTCAACGGCGCCATCATCAAGAAGGAGTACCCGCTCGACCAGCCCGTCGAGGAGGTCCAGGAGCGCATCTTCGCCCACTACGACGAGATGGCAGCCGCCCTTCGCGACGCCGACAAGCTCTCCCGTATCGGCAAGGTCGAGGCTCTGAAGGAGTCCATCCGTGCCGAGTTCACCGAGGAGGAACAGTCCGCTTGGGAGCGCGAGATCCCCGTGGCGCTCAAGAAGCTCGAGAAGAAGGCTATGCGTACCATGGTCGTCGAGACCGGCGAGCGCGTCGACGGCCGTGCCGCCGATGAGATTCGCCCCATCATGGTGAAGGATAACTACCTGCCGCTCGTTCACGGCTCCGGTCTGTTCCAGCGTGGCCAGACCCAGGTGCTTTCCGTCCTGTCGCTCGGTATGCTCAACGAGGGCCAGCGTCTGGATACCATCGAGCCCACCGAGGGCAAGCGCTACATGCACCACTACAACTTCCCGCCGTTCTGCACCGGCGAGACCGGCCGCATGGGCAGCCCCAAGCGCCGCGAGATCGGCCACGGCAACCTGGCCGAGCGCGCTTTGCTTCCGGTGCTCCCCGACGAGAACGAGTTCCCCTACGCCATCCGCGTCGTCTCCGAGGTCATGGAGTCCAACGGCTCCTCTTCGATGGCTTCGACCTGCGGCTCCACGCTCGCCCTTATGGACGGCGGCGTGCCCATTAAGCGCCCGGTCTCCGGTATCGCCATGGGCCTGATCCAGGAGGAGGGCAAGACCGTGGTCCTGTCCGACATCCAGGGTCTCGAGGACTTCCTTGGCGACATGGACTTTAAGGTCACCGGCACCACCGAGGGCATTACCGCTCTGCAGATGGACAACAAGGCCACCGGCCTTACCTTCGACATCCTGGCCCGCGCCCTGCAGCAGGCCAAGGAGGGTCGCGCCTTCATCCTGCAGAAGATGCTCGATGTGATCCCCGAGCCGCGCCACACCACGCGCAGCACCGCTCCGCGTATCGTCTCCATCCAGGTTCCGACTGACAAGATTCGCGACGTCATCGGTTCCGGCGGTAAGGTCATCCGTGGCATCCAGGACGAGACCGGCGCTTCGGTCGACATCCAGGAGGACGGCACCGTCTTTGTCGGCGGCACCGGCGAGTCCGTCGATCAGGCTGTCGAGCGTATCAAGCTCATCATCAAGGTTCCCGAGCCGGGCGAGGAGTACACCGGTCGTGTGGTCTCCATCCAGCCCTTCGGCGCCTTCGTCAACCTGCTGCCTGGTAAGGACGGCCTGCTGCACATCTCCCGCGTCGCCAAGGGCCGCGTGGAGAAGGTCGAGGACGTCCTCAACGTCGGCGACGAGGTCAAGGTCGTCGTCATCGAGGTCGACGATCGCGGCAAGATCTCGCTCGATCGTCTTGACAAGCCTGAGGCTCCGGCTCGCGCCGAGGGTTCCTCCGAGGGCGACGGCGAGCACTTCCAGCGCCGTGAGCGTCCGCGTCGCGAGCGCTCCGAGCGCAGCGACCGTCCGCGCCGTCCCGGTGACAACGGAGGCCGCAAGCCCCGCCGTCACCACGACGCCGAGTAACAGCCGTACATAACCAGCACCGCAAGGGCGACTCCGGACAGGGGTCGCCCTTTTGCTGTTCCCGGCGGGGTCCGCGGGTAAAGTTTCCTGCTCTACAGTCCTGCTCACGACGGAGGCCACATTAAGTGGCCTCCTGTTCGTGCGGAACTCGCGATAAACTTTACC
>NZ_QRJA01000015.1:0-32198 GCF_003471405.1 Collinsella sp. AM20-15AC | reverse complement strand
CGATAAACTTTCCCCGCGGCCCCCGCCGGGAACAGCAAAAGGGCTGGTGGGTGATGCTTGCGATTTTGTCAGATGGTCTATTCAGTTTTCTTTTTTCCTGAATTGTCGATACTTTCTCTTTCGGTATATCCTCAGATAAACCCGCCCAAAATAGACCTGTCCCTTTTTGACAGGTCTGGGGCCATCGGGGGCCGGGGCGGGTTAAGTTTGTCGCGAGTTCCGCACGCAAAGGAAAGCACTTAATGTGCTTTCCGTCTTGCGCAGGACTGTAGAGCAGCAAACTTAACCCGCCCCGGCCCCCGATGGCCCCAGACCGGCGGGATAGACCAGTTCAGATGGGGCTTTGATGCATGGGTGGTCTGTTGTTGTGCAAATGGGTATCATACTGTGGTTATTGCATCGACTCTGTGATGCATGTTTGTACGTTCCCGGCGGTCGGTTTGCCAGAAGCGCCCCGTCGGTTGTTCCAGACCCGTTTCGAAGAAAGGAAACCACACTAACCTATGGCAGCTAAAAAATCATCTCCCTTGAAGATCATTCCGCTCGGCGGCCTCGACGGCATCGGCAAGAACATGACGGTCTTCGAGTGCGGCGACGACATGGTGCTCGTCGACGCCGGCCTCATGTTTCCGGATGACTCCCAGCCTGGTATCGATCTGGTGCTTCCCGACTACACCTATGTTCTGGAGAACGAGGAGAAGCTCCGCGGTATCATCGTCACTCACGGCCACGAGGACCACACCGGATCGCTTCCGTATCTGCTGCAGGACCTCAACAACAAGGTTCCCATCTTTTCGAGCAAGCTGACGCTTGGCTTTATCGAGGGCAAGCTTTCTGAGTTCCGCATCCGCGCACCTAAGTTCCGCGAGGTCAAGGGCGGCAGCCATGTCAACCTCGGCGGCATCTCGCTCGACTTCTTCTCGATGACGCACTCCATCCCCGGCGCTCTGGGCGTGTTCATCCGCACCAATCAGGGCACCGTTATGCACACCGGCGACTTTAAGCTCGACCAGACGCCCATCGATGGCGTCACGCCCGACTATGCCGCTATCAGCCGCTTTGCCAAGCAGGGCATCGACCTGCTGCTTTCCGACTCCACCAATGCCACGGTTCCCGGCTTTACCAAGTCCGAGGCCGAGGTTGGTCCCAACCTGCTGCACGCCATCAAGAACGCCCCGGGTCGCGTGTTCGTCGCATCGTTTTCGAGCCACATCCATCGTTTGCAGCAGATCTGCGATGCCGCCCGCAAGTGCGGCCGTAAGGTCGTTGTGACCGGTCGCTCCATGCTCACGAACACCCGCGTGGCGCGCGAGCTCGGTTATCTCAACATCGATGATGCCGATATCATCGATGCCTTCGATATTGATAACCTGCCTGACGACAAGATCGTCGTCATGTGCACTGGTTCGCAGGGCGAGCCGCTGTCGGCCCTGTCCCGCATGGCCAATGGCGAGCACAAGACGCTCTCCATCCACGAGGGCGATACCGTTATCCTCTCGGCAACTCCCGTTCCTGGCAACGAGAAGGCCGTCCAGCAGGTCGTCAACAGCCTGGCCAAGCTCGGCTGCGACGTGTGGGATAAGAACCGCGCTCTCGTCCACGTCTCGGGTCACGGTAGCCAGGAGGAGCTCAAGCTCCTGATGGCCATGGCCAAGCCCACGTACTTTATGCCGGTTCACGGTGAGGCCGTGCATCTGCGCGCCCATGCCCAGCTGGCCCGCAAGATGGGCATCAAGGACGACCATATCTTTATCCTCGATAACGGCGACACGCTCGAGATGCGCGGTGGTATCGTCAAGCGCGGTACGCCCGTCGAGTCCGGTGTCGTTTACGTCGACGGCCTGCGTATCGGCGATACCGACCCCATCGTCCTGCGCGATCGCCAGAAGCTCGCCAACGACGGTATGGTCACGGCCGTTGCCATCGTCTCCCTCAAACACAAGAAGATCGAGGCCATCGAGTTCTCGGGCCGCGGCGTCTCGTTTGCCATCGACGACCAGTTCTCCGAGGATGCCTCCGCGTCCATTATGAAGACAATCGAGAAGGGTAAGTTTAGCTTTACCAGCAGCGGTTCCGATGCCATTCGCAAGGCCGTGCGCGATTCGCTCTCTAACTTTATCTGGAGCCGTACGCGCACCCGTCCGATGATCATCCCGGTCGTCATGGAGGTTTAGTTTGGCGCGCGGATCTGCACAAAACGCCAAAGGCAATAAGGCCAATAACCAACCGGCATCTGCTAAGGGTGCCGGTTCCCATCTGCGTGCCAATAAGGGCCACGAGTCCGAGTTTGATGAGTTTGAGCCCTTGGTCGAGCCTTCGGCCAATCGCGATATCGCCGGTGTGGTCATCGCCGTTTTGGCGATCGCGTCCTTCATTGCCGTGATCTCTCCTGCAACAGCGCCCGTGACGGCTGCGGTTGCCGGTTTCTACCACCTGGGCTTTGGCCTGGGCGCCTACGTGCTGCCGATCGTCATCTTGCTGTTTGCCGCCACGCTCTTTTTGGGTGAGGACTCGCCGCTCAACGTGCGCTCTGTTGCGGGCGGCGCCTTGGTCTTTATCGCCGTCGTCTCCATTCTTTCGTTGATGGTGCCGGGCACGAGCGATTCGTGCGACCTTATGTTCACGCCGCAGAACCTTTCCGTGTCGGGCGGCTACATTGGCGCCTTTATCGCAAGTGCCTTGCAAAACGCCCTGGGTAAACCTATCGCCATGGTTGTCTTGCTGGGGCTTGTCGTCGTTGGTTTGGTCATTATCGGCTTTTCGGTGGGTGGCGTTTTGCGCTCCGCACGCGATCGTGCGGCAGATTTTGCCGAACGCCGTCGTTCCGATGTCAATGCGAGCCCGTGGGGCGATGAAGAGGCCCTGTCTGTTCCCGGCGTCGCTCGTCCGCACCTGAGCATTCTGCGCCAGAAGGGGACTGACGCCGCGGTGACCACGGTCATGGGTGGCGATGTCGACCCGGTTTTGGATGACGACGAGGACGATGACCCGTTTGTCGACGTATCCGAGTCGGTTGAAGCCGAGCGGGCCAAGACCACGCTGCTGCCGCGTCGCCATGTCAAGAAGGGCAAGGCTGCGCCTAAGCTCAATACGAGTGAGCCCGACCCATCTTGGTCCGATAGCGAGATTGAGCTTACCGAGGGCGATGACGAGGACGACGAGGCTCCGATTGAGACCGCAAAGACAACTTTGCTGCCGCGTCGCCATGCAAAGCGCGGCCAGGTAACCGGCCAGCTTTCGATGGAAGACGACCCCGATAAGATTGACGAGTCCGAGCCGCCGTTTGCCGTGAATCCCGTCTCGGCCGCACCTCAGATTCCCGACTTCCTGAAGCATCCCAAGGTTGCCGATGCGCCTGCCACGAGTGCTATCGAATCGGCTGCGGCTCGTGATGGGGGAGTGGACGACGGCGCCGCAGATAACGAGGGCGAAGAAGAGGACGGCCTCAAGCTTCCGCCGCTCGAAATCCTGCATGCCAACCCGCAGTCGGCTTCCGCTGCGTCTTCGGACAAGGAGCTGGAGCAGACCGCTGAGTCACTGCAATCCACCTTGCTTGAGTTTGGCCGCAGTGCCCGCGTGGTCGGCTGGATCGCCGGCCCCACGGTGACGACCTTTAAACTGCAGCCCGGTGAGGGCGAGCGTGTGAGCAAAATTTCGAGCCTCGAGGACGATATCGCGCTTTCGCTCGCTGCCCAGTCGGTGCGTATCTTTGCCCCGATCCCCGGCACCTCGCTCGTGGGCATCGAGATTCCCAACCGCAAGCGCCAGAACGTCAATCTGGGCGACGTGCTGCCCTATGTGAAGGGCGGTCCGCTCGAGCTCGCCATCGGCCGCGACGCCGAGGGCACGCCGGTTGTCGCCGACCTCGCCAAGATGCCTCACCTGTTGATTGCCGGTACGACCGGTTCTGGTAAGTCGGTGATGATCAATTCCATCATCACGACCTTGCTCATGCGCGCCCTTCCCGAGGACGTTCGCCTGATCATGGTCGACCCCAAGCGTGTCGAGCTTGCGGGCTATAACGGTCTGCCGCATCTCTATGTGCCCGTGGTGACCGAGCCCAAGCAGGCCGCGAGCGCTCTGCAATGGGCTGTGTCCGAGATGGAGCGTCGCCTGAAGGTCTTCGAGCGTCTCAACGTGCGTAAGATCTCGACCTACAACGAAAAGCAGGCTGCTGGTGAGTTTGAGCATTACGACAATCCGCCGCAAAAGATGCCCTACCTTGTCATTATCATTGACGAGCTCTCTGACCTGATGATGGTCGCCGGTAAGGATGTCGAGGCCTCGATCGTGCGTATTGCACAGTTGGGCCGTGCCGCCGGTATTCATCTTATCGTTGCCACGCAGCGCCCCAGCTCCAACGTGGTGACGGGCCTCATCAAGGCCAACATCACCAACCGCATCGCCTTTAACGTCGCCACGGGCATCGACTCGCGCGTCATCATCGACCAGATGGGCGCCGAGAAGCTCACCGGTTTGGGCGACATGTTGTTCTCCAAGGTCGACTGGGGCAAGCCCCGCCGTATCCAGGGCTGCTTTGTCTCGGATGATGAGATCAACGAGATTGTCGAGTTCGTCAAGTCGCAGAGTGAGCCAGACTACCACGAGGAGATCCTGTCTGCCGTGGCGCCCGCTTCCATGTCCATGGCGGGTGGCGGAGGCATTGTCCGCACCGGAGTAGCCGAGCCGCAAGACGATGATCCACTCATTTGGGAAGCCGCCCATATTGTGGTGGAATCGCAGCTTGGCTCCACATCTGGCCTGCAACGTCGTCTGAAGGTTGGCTATGCGCGTGCCGGGCGTATTATGGACATGCTGGAAGAAAAGGGTGTCGTCGGCCCGCCTGACGGTTCCAAGCCGCGCGAGGTCCTTTTGGACGAGGAGGGGCTTGCCGCGCTGGAATCTGTCGACGCCGAGATGGCACGTGAAGATCGTGAGTTTGGAGGATTCTGATGGCTGCACGCTTTGGTGACATGCTGCTCGAGCAGCGTCGCCGAATGGGCCTTTCCATTCAGCAGGTCGCCAACACCATCAAAATCAGGCCGCAGATCATCGAGTTTTTCGAGACCGGTAACTTTGCTTCGATGCCGCCGCGCGGCTATGCGCAGGGCATGATTTCGAGCTATGCTCGTTTTTTGGGCCTCAATCCGCGCGAGGTCGTCAATGCCTACTTTGACGACCTGATGGCATACGAACGCGAGACGTCGCAGCAGGGCGGTCGTTTTCAGGACGCCGCCGGCTACGTCAATTCGCGTTCCTCTGTCGATAACGGGCGCTTCCTGATGGTTCAGGGTGGTCGCTCAACGCGTTATGGTCAGCGTCCGCAGCAGGCTGGCTATATTACCGAGACGGGGTCCAGTGAGGAAATCCGTTCTCAGCGCGATCGTTTCCGCAGCACGCCTATGCCCGACGATCGTGCGCTTCCCGCTGCCCGCGGTGTGGTGCGCGATCCCCGTGTCGGCTACGGAGATGGCGGCTATTCCGATCGTGGCCACCGTGGTGTCTCTGCCGGTCGTGCTCTCGGCGGCTATGCGGACGCCGATGCCACGCAGGTGACGCCGCGTCTTCGCTCTCAATCACAGCCGTATGGCCAGCGCTCTTCGGCTCCGCGTGCGGGCCAGCGTGGCTATCAAGGCCGCGGTGAACTTGCGCCCCGCTCGGGTCAGCGCAGCCTTCAGGGCCAGGGTGGCTATCTCGGCCGTTCCGACAGCAATCGTGGTCGTATGCCTCAGGGAGGCGGCCGCAGCAGTTCCAGTCGTGGACGCGGCGGTTCCCGTACTCCTCAAAACAACGGTCTCGATCCGCGTATCGTCTACGCCGGCATCGGTGCCGTGGCGTTGCTGCTGATCGTGCTCATCGTGGTACTTCTGCGCGGCTGCGCATCTTCGACGCCCGAGACCACGCCCGAGACGCCCACTGCTACCAAGACGACGCCCAAGAAGTCTTCTAAGAAGACCGAAACGGTCGACGAGGACGAAGACACCGATGAGGCGACGGATGAGTCGACCGATTCGGACGCCACCAAGACGACGGCTAAAAAGGAAGAAAACGAGGTAACGAAGGTCAAGGTCTCCGTTGCCAAGGGAAAGACCGCCTGGATTGAGGTCAAGGTCGATGGCAAGTCGGTCTATGGCGCCCAGGCGACTGGCCCCTTTGAGCAGGAGTACACGCCTGAGTCCTCGATCGAGATCACCACGTCCAAGCCTTCCGATGTCACCGTTACCAAGAACGGCGAAAAGGTCCGTTACGATACCAAGACCTCGGGCGTGGCGCGTGTGACGATCACCGTTCCCAAGAAGGAGACGACTGGTTCCGAGAATGGTGAAAGTTCTGATGGTACCGACACCACCGATGGTACCGACACCACCGACGGCACCGACACCACCGACGGCACCGATGCCCAGTCCACGGATGGCGCCGATACCGCAACTGACGGCCAGACGCCCACCGATTCTACCGACTATTCGTACGATAGCTACTAATCCGCTCGTACGCGAAAGGAAACATCATGGCTAAAGATTCCAGCTTCGACGTCGTGTCCGAGGTCAACATGCAAGAGGTCGACAACGCCTTCCAGCAAACCACGCGCGAGATTTCCCAGCGCTATGACCTGAAGGATTCCGGCGCCACGATCGAGCTTTCGAAGGGCGACAAGCTCTTTACGATCAACGCCCCGGCCGACTTTGTCTCCAAGCAGATTATCGACGTGCTGAGCTCCAAGCTCATCAAGCGCGGCATCGACCTCAAGGCTGTCTCGTGGGATGCTCCGCAGGCGGCATCGGGCGGCACCGTGCGCGTGCTCGGCCATATCGTCGAGGGTATCGACCAGGCGACCGCCAAGAAGATCAACAAGGACATCAAGGACCAAAAGCTCAAGGTCAAGGTGACTATCGAGGCCGACAAGCTGCGTGTTTCCTCTGCTTCGAAGGACGCGTTGCAGACCGTGATCCAGTTCCTGCGCGACCAGGACTACGGCCAGCCGCTGCAGTTCACCAACTACCGCTAATATCATTCGAAAGGACTGCTCTCCAACATGGATACACCGTTGGGCTCCGTGCTCTACATCACCCTCGGGTGCGCTAAGAACGAGGTTGACACCGACCGCATGCGTTCTCTTTTGACCGCCGCGGGCTACGAGGAGGCATTCGACCCACAGGATGCCGATATCGCCATCGTCAATACATGCTCGTTTCTCGCCTCCGCAACGTCCGAGAGCATCGAGACCACGCTCGAGCTCGCCAACGAGGTTCAGGACGGCGTTCGTTCTTGTCCCATCGTCATGTGCGGCTGTGTGCCGTCGCGCTATGGCGACGACCTGCCTGACGAGCTGCCCGAGGTCGCTGCCTTTGTGAAGGCCGACGAGGAGGACGGCATCGTGGCGGTCATCGATGGCGTGCTGGGTGTCGAGCGTGAGATCGCTGCCTATATTCCGCAAGTCAAGCGCACTGTCGAGGGCGCCGTTGCTTACGTCAAGATTTCCGATGGCTGCAACCGCTTCTGCAGCTTCTGCATGATCCCGTATATCCGCGGTCGTTATCACTCGCGCAATGCCGAGAGCATTATCTCCGAGGTACGCGACCTGGTTGCCGGCGGTGTGCGCGAGATCGTGCTGATCGGCCAGGACACGGGTATTTGGGGCACCGACTTTGCCGACGAAGACGTCACCGATGGCTCGCCGCGCAATCTGGCGCAGCTGCTGCATGCCGTCGCCGAGTCCGTGCGCCCGCACAACGTCTGGGTCCGCGTGCTCTATCTGCAGCCCGAGGGCATGACCGACGAGCTTATCGATACGATTCGCGATACGCCCGAGGTGCTGCCTTATATCGATATCCCCGTGCAGCACTGCGACGCGCGCATCCTCAAGGCTATGCGCCGTTCTGGTTCGCGCCAGGAGCTCGAGGACCTGTTCCGCGATCTGCGTGAGCGTATCCCCGGCATCGTGATCCGTTCCACGGCCATGGTCGGCTTCCCGACCGAGACCGACGACGAGTTCCGCGACCTTATCGACTTTATGGACACCGTCGGCTTTGACTACACGAGCGTCTTTGCCTACTCGCAGGAGGAGGGCAGCCTGGCCGCTAAGATGGAGGGTCAGGTCGATGAGGAGGTCAAGCTCGAGCGCGCCCAGGAGGCCATGGACCTGGCCGAGTCGCTCGGTTTTGCCGCCACCGCCGCACATGTGGGCGAGCGCGCCCAGGTGATTGTCGACGGCATCGAGGAGACCGAGGACGGCGCCGAGCTGATCGGCCATGCTTGGTTCCAGGCGCCCGATTCCGATGGCGCGGTGCACTTGGACGCCAGCGAGGCGTCCGTGGGCGATATTCTGACGGTCGAGTTTACCGATAGCTTCTGCTATGAGCTTATCGGCCATGTTGTGGAGTAGGAGAGCATCGTGGCAAACGAGAGCAATAAGGAACTGACGAGTGTTTGGACGCCCGCCAACATCGTGACGTGCGTTCGCATCGTCTTTATCCCGGTGTTCATGATCGTGTCGGCGCTTTCTCACACGAGTGTTGCCGGTACAGATTGGAGCACCTTCGACGGCCCGCTCGCCGCCGCTGCCTTCATTCTGTATGTGATCCTGTCGTGCACCGATAAGGTCGACGGCTACCTGGCGCGCTCGCGCAACGAGATTACCGATTTCGGTAAGTTCTTGGACCCCATCGCCGATAAGCTGCTCGTGTTCTCGGCCTTGCTGCTGTTCTTGGACTTTGGCACCGTGACGGTTTGGTCCGTGTTCATCATCTTGTTCCGCGAGCTGTTGGTAAGCGCCCTGCGCATGGTTGCGAGTGCCGCCGGCGTGGTCGTTGCCGCCGATAAGCTTGGCAAGTACAAGACGGCGACCACGATGGTCTCCATCTGCGGTTACCTGTGCGTCTTTGCGATGGCCGGCTTGCACCTTGGCCCGCTGGCGCTGACGCTCGGCATCTACTCGGTGTCGCGCTTCCTGTACGCCGTTGCCGTTGTCCTGACCGTTATCTCGGGCGCCCAATACTTCTGGAACTGCCGCAAGATCGTCTTTTCGATCTAGGTCCTGGTGGGTATGACGGACTCTTTTGATCAGATTTCCGCACATAACGAGGAGCTGGCGCGTCATATTGTCGAGCGCGCGAGCGCTCGGGGCGTGACGGTTTCGACGGCTGAGTCGCTGACAGCAGGTATGATCGCCTCGACGATTGCCGATATCCCGGGCGCCTCGGTGGTGCTGCGTGGCGGTGCGGTGACCTACTGCGATGAGATCAAGCATCGCGTTCTGGGTGTTGATCAGGAGACGCTCGACCGCTATACCGCGGTGTCGCATCAGACCGCGCACGAGATGGCGGCGGGTTCGCTGGAGCTGTACCAGAGCGATATTGCAGTGAGCGCAACGGGTTATGCCGGCCCCGGCGGCGGCACTGAGGACGATCCGGCTGGCACTTTCTATATTGGCTGGGCGTATCGCGCGGCTGATGGGGAAGTGCCGGTCGTGGACTCTGTGCGCTGCCACTATGAGGGCGACCGTTCGTGTGTTCGTGCCCATGCGGTCGCGGAGGCATTGGGACGCATTGCCCTTGTGCTCAACTCTATGGAATAGACGTGTTTTCAGGGGCCTTAGGGCCCCTTAATTGTGGAGATAGGGACCCCTGACGAATTTAGCGTTTGCGCTGGTTATAGGTGTATTCTTGCCTTCCTTGTTCTTATTCGGCCCTTTGTGGTCAAGCATTTGGTCAGTGTTTGGTCGGCGTTTGGTTGGGTTTTGGAAAGACTGCCTGCATATGATTGGCCTGAACGGTTGACCACGAACAGCCGTTCGTTTATTATCGATGCAGGTTGTTAAGAGGAGGGCTATTCATGGCCAAGAATTCAGGTCCCGTACGTACCGTTCATGCTCGCACGACGGGTAAAGAGCGCGATGAGATGATCGCCACCACCAAGGCCGAGATCGAGAAGAAGTTCGGTCAAGGCTCCATCATGAGGTATGGTGACGGCGGCCCCGAGCTTGAGGTTGAGGCCATCCCCACGGGCGCTCTGGCACTCGATGCCGCTCTGGGTATCGGCGGTGTGCCGCGCGGCCGTATCGTCGAGATTTACGGTCCTGAGTCCTCCGGTAAGACGACGCTTTCGCTCGAGATCCTGGCCGAAGCCCAGGCAATGGGTGGCGTGGTGGCATTTATCGATGCCGAGCACGCGCTCGATCCCACGTATGCCGCGCGCATTGGCGTGGATATCGACGAGGTACTGATTTCCCAGCCTGATACGGGTGAGCAGGCGCTCGAGATTGTTGACATGCTCGTGCGTTCCGGCGCCATCGATGCCATCGTCGTCGACTCCGTCGCCGCGCTGACCCCGCGTGCCGAGATCGAGGGAGAGATCGGCGATACCACGGTCGGTTTGCAAGCTCGCCTGATGAGTCAGGCGCTCCGCAAGCTCGCCGGCTCGCTGTCCAAGTCCAACACGACATGCATCTTCATTAACCAGCTGCGAGAGAAGATCGGCGTCATGTTCGGCAACCCCGAGACCACGACGGGCGGCCGCGCCCTTAAGTTCTTCTCTTCGGTGCGTATCGACATTCGCCGCATCGACAGCATTAAGCTTAAGGACGAGGTTATCGGTAACCGCGTGCGCGCCAAGGTCGTTAAGAACAAGGTGGCAGCTCCGTTCCGTTCTGCTGAGTTCGACATCATGTACGGTACGGGTATCTCTAAGGAGGGCTCGATTCTGGACATGGCTGTCGAGTGCGGCATCTGCAAGAAGATGGGCTCCTGGTTTGCCTATGGCGAGGACAAGCTCGGCAACGGTCGCGAGGCCGCCAAGGCGTTCCTGCGCGAACACCCCGATTGCGCCGACGAGATTGAGCATAAGGTCCGCCTTGCCTGCGGGCTTGAGTTTGACGACGATGCTCCATCCGAGGTCGAGCTGACCGATCAGCCTGCGCCTGAGGAGTTTGACGAGCTTTACGCCATCGATGGTTCCGCCATGCTCGATGATGACGACGAGTAGCGGTTGCGCTCATGTCGTATACGGTGACCGAGGCCACGGTCGTCTTTCCCGATAAGAAGGCGGCCTCCTCGTTCTCGAGCGGGTATGCGTCCAAAAAGCCTTGCGCACATATCGATTGTGAGCTTGAGGGCGGTTTTGAGCGGTCCATTTGGATTCCCGTGCGGGTCGCGCGCCTGTATGTCAAAAACCGCCCCGATCTTCCCTGTGATTGGGACAACTTTCGTGAGGCGGTGCAGCTCGTCGAGCGTAAATGTGCACTTACCATGGTGACCGAGATGTTATCGCGCCGCGACCATGCGACGGGCGAGGTCCGTGACAAGCTGGCTCGCTACGGCTTTCACCAGACCGCAATCGATTTCGCCGTCGAGCGCGCCACCGAGTATCGCTTTTTAGACGAGAACCGCTTTTGCTCGTACTTTATCGAGGAGCGCAAGCGGCGCGGTTGGGGACAGCGCAAAATCGAGACCGAGCTCAAGCGCCGTCATGTCGTGCTCGATGACATTCCCGGTTATCCCGAGGATTATTTTGCCGTCGAAGACGATTTGGCGCGTGCGTCAGCCCTGCTCGCCAAGCGGCGTGTTCCAGAGACGCGCGGATTCGAAAAACTGGTTCGGTTTTTGATGGGCAAGGGCTTCTCGTATCATATCGCCGCCGATGCCGTTAAGGCACGTCTCGATGCCGAACGCGAGGAATGTGCGGTTTAGGCGTATGCGTTTTGTGGCCCTGCCGCTCACCGTGTTTTAGCCGCCGTGTTGGGGGCATTTATTTGACAGTTGTTGTGGTTCAACGTACGATAAACAGCGTCATTTGCTTTGTGATATGTGCTCATCTGTGATGAGTTTGTTTATATGTTTATCTGTATCCGACCCGCATAAGCTGCGCCCATATTACTCAAATGTCGCGAGCCGTTCGTAAGGACGGTTCGCTTTGTTGTGTAACGAATCCATAAAAAGGAGTGAGCATGCCTATCATCGCAGCGCTCGTTGGCATCGTTTTGGGTGCCATCGCCGCCATTGCCTACATGCGCACCGCCAAGCAGGGTAGTCTTCACGAGGCCGACGAAAAAATCCAGTCGGCACACGCACAGGCTGAGTCCCTGATCGGTGATGCTAAGCGTCAGGCCGAGACCCTCAAAAAAGAGGCTCTGCTCGAGGCTAAAGAGGAGATCATCAAGAACAAGCAGGCCGCCGAGGCCGAGGACAAGCAGCGTAAGAACGAGATTCGTACGCTCGAGAACCGCGTGATGCAGCGCGAGGAATCCCTTGATCGCCGCAACGACGCTCTCGACAAGCGCGAGCATCAGCTGTCCAGCCAGGCCGGTCAGGTCGAGAAGCGCTCCCGTGAGCTCGAGGAGCTCTGTGCAAAGCAGACCTCCGAGCTCGAGCGTATCGCCGACCTTACCCGCGAGGACGCCCACAAGGAGCTCCTCGATAAGGTTCGCGGCGAGGTCACCCACGAGGCCGCCACGATCATTCGCGAGTCCGAGCAGCAGGTTCGCGCCGAGTGCCACAAGACCGCCCAGGAGATTCTGTCTCTGGCGATTCAGCGCTGCGCTGCCGACCACACTGCCGAGGTTACCGTTACCTCCGTGCACATTCCCTCTGATGACCTCAAGGGCCGTATCATCGGTCGCGAGGGTCGCAACATCCGGACCTTCGAGCAGGTTTCCGGCGTCAACCTCGTGATCGACGACACGCCCGAGACCGTCGTTCTTTCGAGCTTCGACCCGGTCCGTCGTGAGACCGCCCGTGTCGCCCTCGAGAACCTCATCGCCGACGGCCGCATTCACCCTGCCCGTATCGAGGAGATGTATCACAAGGCCGCCGACCTGGTTCAGCAGCGCGTGCGCGAGGCTGGCGAGCAGGCTGCCTTCGATACCGGCATCCACGATCTGCACCCCGAGATCGTCAAGACCCTTGGTGCCCTGCGCTACCGTACCTCGTTTGGTCAGAACGTGCTTCAGCATTCCCTCGAGGTCTCTGATCTGTGCGGCGTGATGGCTTCCGAGCTTGGCCTGGACGTTGTGACCGCCAAGCGCGCCGGCCTGCTTCATGACCTGGGCAAGGCAATCGACCACGACGTCGAGGGCCCGCATGCCGTCATCGGCGCCGAGCTTGCCCGCCGTTATGGCGAGAAGCCCGTTATCGTCCACGCTATTGAGGCTCACCATGCCGATGTCGACCCCAACACGGTGCTCGATGTCCTGGTGCAGGCCGCCGATGCTGTCTCTGCCTCTCGCCCCGGTGCCCGTCGCGAGTCTGCCGAGAACTACATCAAGCGTCTTGAGAAGCTCGAGGAGATCGCCAACTCCCATGACGGCGTCGAACGTACCTATGCCATGCAGGCCGGTCGCGAGGTCCACGTCATGGTCCAGCCGGACAAGATTTCCGATGCCCAGTCCACGGTTCTGGCTCACGATATCGCCCATCAGATCGAGGAAGAGATGGAGTATCCCGGTCAGGTGCGCGTCGTCGTGATTCGCGAGAGCCGCGCTGTCGATATCGCTAAATAACATGAGCGACGCGAACGAGCTCATCTCATTTATCGCGTCGATGTCGGGGGAGGGCAACCTTCGCGTCGAGGAGAACCTTGGCGAGGGGTATGTCCGCCTCCGCGTTTCGGAGGCCGAGCGGCGCCAGGCTAAGCACGACATTCAGCATGTCGAGGACATCGTCATCGAAATGCTCCGTAATGCTCGCGATGCCGGCGCCGACAAGGTCTATCTCGCCACGACCAAGGAAGACGGCGTCCGCACGCTTGTCTTTCTGGATAACGGTTCTGGCGTTCCGCAGGATATGCAAGAGCGAATCTTTGATGCCCGCGTTACCTCCAAGCTCGAGAGCATGAAGATGGACCGTTGGGGCGTTCACGGTCGTGGCATGGCATTGTTTTCGATCAAGCAGAACACCGATGAGGCCCGTGTGGTCACGTCCGGCGTCGATCTTGGTTCAGCCTTCAAGGTGAGCGTTGCGGCCGACCGCCTCAGTGAGCGTGCCGATCAGTCCAGCTGGCCTCAGGCCGTCAAGGATGAGGACGGACGTTATGTCTGCGCTCGCGGTCCACATAATATTATTCGCGCTGCTTGTGAGTTTGCGCTCGAGGAGTTGCGTGGTTGCGATGTCTATCTTGGTTCTCCGTCTGAGATTGCCGCGACCCTTTATGCTCAAGCGTCAAGTCGGCTCGATACGTCTCGTCTCCTGTTCATTGATGACGAGAGCGAGCTTCCGGTTGTCGATCGTTTAGGCCTTGCTTCTGATGCCGAGGACTTTATCCGTATTTGTTCGGGTTTGGGTCTTGAGATGTCCGAGCGCACGGCCCATCGCATTTTGGCAGGGCAGATTAAGCCCGTTCGCGGTGTGACCGCGCGTCTGCTGCGCGAGCGTGATTCGTCCTCGCATGCGCCGGCTCCTGTCGATCTCGCGAAGGATCGTCGCGGGCTACGTATTGCCAAGGATGACATGGCACAGTTTTCGCGCGCTGTGGAACGCGACTTTAATGACCTTGCCGCCCGGTACTATCTCAACCTTTGCGGCGACCCAAAGATCCGTGTTTCGCGTGATCGAATCACCGTGACCTTTGATCTTGCCAAAGAGGAATAGTGCCTTTACCGAGTCCACTCGGTACGATACAGTTATTGCAGTTAAAACGTACTTTTAAATGCAGGAGTTTCTTCATGGATTGCCTGAAGGTATCAAGCAAATCATCGCCCGCGTCCGTTGCCGGCGCCATTGCCGGCATGGTCAAGGATGGTGTACCCGTCAACATCCAGTGTGTCGGCGCCGGTGCCGTCAACCAGGCCATTAAGGCCGTTGCTATCGCGCGCGGTTTTTTGATTCCAACCGGTTTTGATATTTCCTGCGCGCCCGTGTTCTCCGACATCCTCATTAACGGGGAGTCGCGCACGGCCATCCGCCTTTCTATCTACGTTCACCAGATCAATCGAGCTGCTATGGATAACGTCGTCATGGATGATGTTAAGCCTGTGGCATAGCTTTTGCTTGCCTTGTTTCGCTCCCCATCGTTAGGACTTATGCACATGGACCAGCGTTCCGTACGCGATATTCTTGCCGGTAAAACCTACTTTATCCGCACCTTTGGCTGCCAGATGAACCAGCACGACTCCGAGCGTGTGAGCGGTCTGCTTGATTCGTATGGCTGCCTCATGGCGCTCGATCCCGCGCATGCCGATATCGTTGTCTTCATGACGTGCTGCGTGCGCGAGGCCGCCGATACTCGCCTGTACGGTCAGTGCAATTCCTGCAAAAGCCTGCCGCCTTCGCCTTCGGGCAAGCGCGTGGTTGCCGTTGGCGGTTGCATCGCGCAGCGCGATGGCGAGGGCCTGCTCACCAACGTCGATAACGTCAATGTCATCTTTGGCACGCATTCCATTGCACATGTGGCCGAGCTCATTGCCGAGGCGTTCCTTGATGGTAAGCGTCATATCCGCACCAATGAGCATGAGGATACGGATGCCATGAGCATGCCGTGGCATCGCGAGACTCAGTATCACGCCTGGGTGCCCATCATGACGGGCTGCAATAATTTCTGCACCTATTGCATCGTGCCGTACGTGCGCGGTCGCGAAAAGAGCCGCCCCTTCGAGGAGATTGTCGACGAGGTGACCGGTTTGGTGCGCCAGGGCGTGCGTGAGATTACGCTGCTGGGCCAAAACGTTAACTCATATGGTCGCGATCTGTTTGGCAAGCCGCGTTTTGCCGATCTGCTGCGTGCCGTGGGCGATACGGGCGTGGAGCGCATCTTCTTTACGTCTTCGCATCCCAAGGACCTGTTGCCCGAGACCATCGACGCCATGGCCGAGACGCCTGCCGTTATGCCGCAGCTGCACTTGGCCGTCCAGTCCGGTTCGACGCGGATCCTCAAAGAGATGAATCGCCGTTATACACGCGAGGACTATCTGGGCCTTGTCGATCGCATTCGCAACCGCATGCCCGATATCGCGCTCTCGACCGACATTATCGTTGGCTTCCCGGGCGAGACTGAAGAAGACTTTGAGCAGACGCTCTCGCTTGCCGAGACGGTCCGCTATGCTCAGGCCTATACCTTCATCTATTCCAAGCGTGCCGGTACCCCGGCCGCCGAGATTGACGATCCTACGCCGCATGAGGTTATTCTCGAGCGTTTCAATCGCCTGGTTAAGGTTATCGAGACCACGGCACACGAGTATAACCAGGGCGAGCTTCATACTGTGGTTCCCGCGCTCATTGAGGGAACGAGTAAAAAGAACGATGCGGTCCTGCTGGGCAAGAGCCCCAAGAATCAGACCGTGCATGCGCCTATCCCTGAGGGTTACAGCATCGATCAGCTTGTTGGCAAGATCGTTGATGTTGACGTTGACGTTGCCAAGACCTGGTATTTATCCGGTTTCGTTGTGGGCGAGCCGCGCTAATGGTTTCTTCCGGGGCAGGTCTTTCCGCCGTTGCGATCGTCGGTCCGACGGCGGTTGGTAAGAGTGATGTTGCCGACCGTTTGGCAGCTCGTCTTTCGTCCGAAGTGCTGTCGTGCGATGCGATGCAAATCTATCGCGGCATGGACATCGGTACCGCAAAGATGGCGCCCGATGAGTGCACGGCGCCGCTGCGTCTCGTCGACATTGTAGAGCCGGGTGTGGCATATTCTGCTGCGCTTTATCAGGCTGACGCTCGCGCGCATGTTGAACGTCTCCTTGGTTCGGGTTGCCTGCCGGTTTTTTGCGGAGGTACGGGGCTGTATCTCAAGGCCGCCCTCGATGAGATGGACTTTCCCTCGGGTGAACTTGAGGACGATCGCCGTGCGGGCTATCAGGAGCTTGCCGAGCGTATTGGCGAGGAAGAACTGCATGCCTTGCTTGCCGAGCGCGATCCAGAATCGGCTGCTGTTATTCATCCCCATAACGTGCGCCGTGTGATTCGTGCGCTCGAGATGCATGATGATGGCGTCTCCTATGCGCAGCAAAAGTCGCAGTTTAGTGTTCCGCGCGAGCATTATCATGCCCTATGGTTTGGTCTGACGCGTAATCGCGAGGTGCTCTACGAGCGCATTAATCTGCGCGTCGATCTGATGTTTGAGCAGGGTCTTGTCGATGAGGTCCGCGGTCTTATGGACCAGGGGCTGGGTGATGCCCTGACGTCGATGCAGGCAATTGGCTATAAAGAGATCATCGATGCTTTCAATGGCGTGATGAGCATGGATGAGGCTCGCGAACTCATTAAGATGCGTTCGCGTCGTTATGCCAAGCGTCAGCTTTCGTGGTTTAAGCGCGATGACCGTATCGTGTGGTTTGATATGGATGAATGTACGATCGATGAGGTCGTTGAGGATATCCTGCATCGTATTGAGGCTGTCTAATGGCCCGTTTCCCCCTTGTTCCCACGGCACCCGAGCCCGAGCGTGCCATTTTAGTTGGTGTTGAGTGGCGCGACAATGCATGGCCGCTCGATCGCTCGCTTGACGAGCTGGAGCGTCTTGCCCACACAGCTGGTGCCCAGTGCGTGGCACGCTTGTCGCAGCGTTTGGTAAAGCCGTATCCTAAATCGTTTATCGGTTCCGGTAAGGTTGAAGAGCTGTGCGGCCTGGTGCGTCGCATGGATGCCGATGTCGTTATTTTTGACGACGACCTGACCCCCTCGCAGCAATCCTATTTGGAGAAAGCCGTGGGCGAGCCGGTAAAGATTATCGATCGTACTGCACTGATCCTGGATATCTTTGGCCTGCATGCTCAGACGCGTGAGGGACGCCTGCAGGTACAGCTGGCACAGCTTCAATACTTGTTGCCTCGCCTGCGTGGCATGTGGAGCCATCTCGCCAAGGAACAGACGCGCGGCGGCATCGGCTCACGCTTTGGTCAGGGCGAAAGTCAGCTCGAGGTCGACCGTCGCCTCATTCGTAATAAGATCGCTGCGCTTCGTCGTGAGCTCAAGCAGGTTGAACAGCGTCGCGATGTTCAATCCAAGAGCCGCATTGAGTCACCGGCGTTTCGCGTCGCGTTAGCCGGTTATACCAATGCCGGTAAATCTACGTTGCTCAATCGTCTGACCGGCTCTACGGTACTTTCTCAGGACAAGCTGTTTGCTACGCTCGACCCGACGACGCGTTCGTATCGCCTGCCCGGCGGTCGCGGCATGACGATTACTGATACCGTCGGCTTTATTCAAAAGCTGCCGCATGGTCTGGTTGATGCCTTTAAATCAACGCTGTCCGAGGTTTTGGGTGCCGATCTAATTCTCAAAGTCGTAGATGCGTCTGACGAGGACTATGAGCGGCAGCTGGAGGCTGTTGACCGCGTGCTTGATGAGATCGGCGCCGGAGAGCGTTTAACGCTGACCGTATTCAATAAAATCGATCTTCTCGATAGCGTTGATCGATTGAGTTTCCGTCGTCGCTATCCAGAAGCCGTTCTGTTCTCGGCCCAAACGGGCGAGGGGCTCGACGATCTCGTCGATCGCATTGCTCGCGAGGCAGCTGCCACCGATGTGTTGCTCTCCGCTGATATCCCGTATCGCGAGGGCGCTCTCATCACGCTGGTGCATGAGCAGGGAACCCTTCTGCATGAGGAATATCTCGAGGACGGCGTTCGCATTGTGGCGAAGTTGCCGGCTCGTATTGCACCGCGGCTCGAGCGTTATCGCACCGAGTAGACGAGCTCCAAAATGCCCAGAATGATGGGCTGATGCAGCAGATAAAAGGGGAGAGCGTGACGTCCAAGGCTGGCGAGCGCCGGCAGGGGGTTGGCGTAGGCCCAGCTAGGGACGGTCTTATCGATACTCTGCGCTATGTGTGCGGCGAAGTATCCTGCAAGATACATAAAGATAAACGGGATGATGGGGTAGTAATCACCTGAGACAAACCCAGGGCTCGGAAATCCCAGCCACGCCAGGTAGGGGACAGGGTAGATCGTTTTGGGGATGCTCCAGGTGAGGGCGAACAACACAAGGCATAGGGGCATGCCCCATCTCGCCGTTATCTTCTTAAGGACGGGATCGGTCAACGCCACGATGCCGGTGCATGCGGCCATGCAGTAGATGATGCCAAAATTAACCGAATCGTCGACTGAGACAAGTGTTGTTGCCAACCAGACAACGAGTGCTGCTAAGGCGTATTTGGCGGCACGTTTGATATTGTTGCGCGAAAGAGTGCACATCCAACCCGCGATAAACAAAAATACCCAGCTGATGCTGGCGCGCCAGACGTCTTGAAAGACAGTCTGGGTAAACCAAGGCATATCCCAGCCGTACAGGTAGGCAAGATCATAGCAAGCGTGAAAACCTGCCATAGAAATCATCGTAAACCCGCGGACGGTATCAAAGATGGTTATGCGTTTTTGCATTACGAGAACCGGCGCATCAAGCCGACGACTTTGCCCAGGATAACGGGATTCGTTGCATAGATAGGCTCCATGGTGTCATTCTCAGGCTGCAGGCGTACGCGTCCCTGCTCCTTGTAGAACGTCTTGACGGTCGCTGAACCATCGATCATAGCCACGACAATTTCGCCGTTCATGGCATTCTTTTGTTCACGGACGATGATGTAATCGCCATTGAAGATGCCGACATTGATCATTGAGCTCCCATGCACCTCAAGGATAAAGGAACCCTGATCAGTCGCGATTTCGGTCGGGATAGTAAACGTGTCTTCGATATTCTGCTCGGCCAGAATGGGGATCCCAGCCGCGACGCGACCAACGAGCGGTAGCGAGACCGTTCCGCGAGGTGCGGTGGGCTCGTCAGATTTAGAAATTGAGACAGAGGAACCGTCCTCGTTAAAGAGTTCCAGGGCGCGCGGTTTGGTGGCATCGCGCTTGAGTAGCCCGCGCGCCTCCAGGGCAGAGAGATGGGCGTGCACGGTGCTGGGGGAGGAAAGGCCCACGGCAGAAGCCATCTCGCGCACGCTGGGCGGATAACCCTTCTCCTGCTGATATTCCTTGATGAAGTCGTAAATTTGCTGCTGACGCTTGGTAATTTTGCGAGCCATCAGGGCATCCTCTCTACCCATGTCAAACAAATGTTCGAATTTTGCTTGACAGGAACAACTGTTCGAAGATAATAATAACCGAACATTCGTTCTCGCGCTAGACATTTTTGTCCGCGCGGCTTGATAAAACTGTTCTCAGCAAAACACGCGAGAGGAGAACATGATGAACGTAACGAATATGGTCCAGGGAAACCTCGCCCTTAAGCTCGAGACGCCTGCAGAACCCACTTTTACGGTTGTTCAGGGTGGCCGCTCCGGCTTTCAGCCTTTGACCGTAAAGCCTGTGCGCAATCAGCAGGCTGTAGTCGCGCCAGCCCGCGTTGCCCTGAAGGTTCCGACGATTGTCGCCGTCGCCGTTGCGCTTACGCTCTTCTTTGTCCTCGCTACTTCGGTCTTTAGCGCTCGTCATGCCGCGTATGCCGAGTCCGTTTCCAACATTACTTACGAGACCATTCGCGTTCAGACTGGCGATTCTCTTTGGTCGCTTGCCGAGGAATATCCAATCGAAGGCCTTTCCACGCAAGAGACTTCCGACATGATCCGTAACGTCAATCATCTGGAGCATGGTTCGCTCGCCGCTGGTGCGCATCTTAAGGTTCCTGCTCGTTCGTAATCATTATCGCGCTGCGCATGGTACCCTTGTTATCGTTTAAGAGGAGGTACCATGCGCTGTCCCAAATGCGGCAAGGCACATACCCGCGTCGTTGATTCCCGTATGCAGGAGTCAAATAACACCATTAAGCGCCGTCGCGAATGTTGCTCGTGTAACTACCGCTTTACAACGTTTGAGCGATGCGAGGACCCTATCGAGGTCATTAAGTCAGATGGAACCAAGCAGCGGTTCGATCGCAATAAGCTTCTTGTCGGCTTGATGCGCGCCACCATCAAGCGCGATATCGACACTAAGAAGCTCAATGAGATTATCGATGACATCGAGGTCGAGCTTCGCTCTCGCACGCTGACGGCCGTCACGTCCCATGAGTTGGGTGACATGGTGCTCAAGCGCTTGGCTAAGATCGACAAGGTGGCGTACATCCGTTTTGCCTCGGTCTACCGTGATTTCAAAGACGTCGATGAGTTTCTGCAAGAGCTCGACAAGCTAAGGTGATTCCATGTCCAACATTTCCGTCAACATAAAGCGTCTCGACCCCACCGTCGAGCTTCCCAAATACGCCCATCCCACCGATGCCGGCTTGGATTTACGCTCCAACGAGGACTGCGTCCTGAAGCCCTTCGAACGCCGTCTGGTCTCTACGGGGCTGGCCATCGCCCTGCCCGATGGCTACGCCGGCTTCGTCCAGCCCCGCAGCGGCTTGGCCATCAAGCAGGGCCTGTCTATAGTCAACACGCCGGGCCTCATTGATGCTCACTATCGAGGTGAGCTTAAGGTTATCCTTATCAACTTGGATCCCTCCAACGACATCCAAATCAACAAAGGCGACCGCATAGCCCAACTCGTCATCCAAGAAGTCCCCACGGTCAATCTCATAGAAGTAGAAGAACTAGACGAAACCGACCGAGGCAAAGGAGGCTTCGGCTCCAGCGGCATCGCCTAGGGCGCTCGTATCCCTCCCGCCCGGGGCTTACCTATATCATTCCATGCTCAAACATTCTCGCGTCGCTTCGCTCGCTGCGAAACTGCGCGTGGAACGATATAGGTAAGCCCCGGGCGGGCGGCTACTCGCTTGAAACAATATTTACTTTTCTAGTAAGTCGATGCGATGAAGGGACGCCTCCTTTGTCGCATCGACTTACTGTATTTATATTCTCTGGTTCCCCTTTGCAGATTCTACTGGTGGGGAATCTGGTATAGCCGCTGGTACGTTAACGCAGCTTACCTGTGGGAGGCCCCTATATATCGTCCCGCGCGCAGTTTCGCAGCGAAGCGAGAATGTTTGAGCACGGGATGATATATAGGGGCCTCCCACAGGTAAGCGGACATTAAGACGCTACCTGATATGCGCAGGTTTTTCGCCCCAGTAGAAGCGGCAGAAGGCTCGTTTGCGCTTTTGGGGTTTGCCTACGAGCTCCATGGTTGCGATGGCTATGTCTTCGGCTGCGTGGGGGCGGCGTAGTACTTCGCCGTTGATGAGCAGTGCCTTGAGCGACTCAGGATGATCGTGGAGATGACGCAACGTCACGATGAGCTCTCGTGCGGTGGTGACATGCATGCTGGCGCCCATGCCGGTGAGCATGGTGGTGTTGGCCTTTTCCTGGCCATAGGACTTGCCCAGCAGGATCATCGGCAGATGTGCGCATAGGCACTCGGTGACGGTGAGTCCGCCCGATTTGAGAATTGCCAGGTCGCAGCCGTGCATGAGGGCCGCCATGTCGTCGACATAGTCCAGCACCGTGACGTTTTCGAGCTTCATGGCATCGAAGAGCGTCTTGAGGCGGGCGGCGTATTCCTTATCCTTGCCCGGCAAAAAGACAAAGTGCATGTCTTCGAAGCTGCGTAGGAAGGGGAGGGTGCGGTCCATCTCCGCGCGAAAGCGAACGTACGGTTGAGGCAAGCTGGCACCGGCCATTACCAGCACGACGGTCTTGTCGGTGGGGAGGTTGAACTTAGCTAGCTCTTCCTCGCGATCGTAATCCGTGTCGAATCCGGCGCGAATGGGAATGCCGGTAATGCGAATTTTTGTTTCGAGCACCTTGCGCGGACGCAGCGTTTCGGCCATAAATTCGTTGGCAACACAGAATAAATCGGTGTCCTTGTGGGGCCACCATCCCTCGACTTCGTAGTCGGTCGGTACGCAGATGACCGGATAATCGATACCCGTAATTACGCGGGCGCCCACGGCAACATTGGCTGCCGTGATGTGCGTTGCAACCACGGCTATGGGCCTGCGGCTACGAATATATTCGTTGAAGGCGGGGAACATAATTCGCGACCATGCCGTTCCGCCACCCCAGAGAAGATGTCCCGTAAGCGTATATCGCCAGGTCAGGTCGTAAATGGGGCGCGTGGCTCCCGTAAAAGAAGCCGCGGTCTTATTGCCGTCGAATTTAATACGTCCAAAATCAAGGATATCGAGCACTTCAATCTCAATATCCTCGGGGATGCCATTGGTGCCGCGGATAAGGTCGAATGCCTGCGCAATCGCATTTGCGGCGGCCTTGTGGCCCGAGCCAACGGAGGCGTGCACGATGGTCACGAGAGGTTTTTGCTGAGCCAGGAGCGTGGTTTGCTCCGATTGGGGAGTGCTGTGCGTGAGCAGGGGGGCGTCGTCACTCGTCTGCGCCTGGTCCATCGATAACTCCCCTTCAGCTTTGTAATACGGATTTATCATTGTAGTGCATGAGTGTCACGTTCACGTAAATTTGGGTATGAGCGCAAAGAACGACAACGTTTCGACGAAAGGACGCTTCATGACTACCGATAAGCCGATCGATGTTGCGATTATCGGTGGCGGCCCCGCGGGCTATGCTGCCGCTATTTATGCTGCGCGTGCCAACCTGACGACGACCGTGATTGAGCAGGGCATGTCGGGAGGGCAGATCGCCACAACCAATGAGGTCGAGAACTATCCGGGTTTCCCGCTCCTGAGTGGCGCCGAACTCGGCGAGCGTTTTCAGCAGCATGCAGAGGGCCTGGGAGCACAGGTTACATGGAGCATGGTTACGGGTATCGATTACGATGCCGATGCAGCGTTGTTTACGGTGCATCACGATATGGGCGATACGCTGGCCTCGAGCGTTATCGCTTGCATGGGTGCCACGCCGCGTCCGGCAGGTTTCGCAGGCGAGGATACGTATCGCGGTCGTGGCGTTTCATATTGCGCAACATGTGACGGCATGTTTTTCCGCGGCAAGCAGGTTTTTGTAATCGGTGGTGGCAATTCGGCATGCGAAGAGGCTCTGTTCCTGTCCGACCTTGCCAACAGTGTGACCATCGTGCTGCGCCGCGACCAGTTCCGTGCGCCCGATGGTGTTGTTCAGAAAGTACTCGCAAAGGACAATATTACAGTTAGGTACCAAACTAGTATTGTGGAGCTATCGGGCGAAGCCATACCAACGACGATTACCTTTAAGGACAATGCATCCGGCGAGACTCATACCGAGTCATTTGAGCCCGGCTCGTTTGGCATCTTTGTCTTTACCGGAACGCAGCCCCATACCGAGCTTGTTGAGCATCTAGTCGATCTGGCGCCTGATGGCGGCATTCTGACTGATGAATCCATGGCGACCCGCACGCCAGGTCTATTTGCCGCTGGCGATATCCGTTCCAAACGTTTACGCCAGGTTGTGACCGCTGTTTCGGACGGAGCCATAGCGGCAACGAGCGCATACGCGTTTCTCCGTGGATAAGTACGATAATATATCTTATGTAAGGTTGTTATCAATTTACTAAATGGCGGGACGATGCATCAATGCACTGTCTCGCCAATTTTCTTAGCGGCTATGTGGTATGCAAAACTAGATAACCTAGAATACAATATAGAAAACGAACGGAGGCCTCTTATGAACCACGCTAAATACGTTATTCCGATGTCCGATTCGTCGGTCAGCATTAAGCCCGAGGATATTCAGCCCACGGTGCTGCCCGATGCATTCATTCAGTCCGATATCGTGCGTAAACTCAATACGTTGAGTCTGCCGCGCTATAACCAGTTGCCCAATGTGACGCTCTACCGCGACCAGGTCATTGAGTATGTTGCGCTGTGGATGGAGCCGCTGTCCATTTGCGTTGAGCACCCTGTCATTACGCCATCGATGATCAATAACTACGTGAAGGTCGGCCTGGTGCCTGCTCCGGTCAAAAAGCAATATGGCCGCGAGCAGATTGCCCGCCTGATCGCTATCTGCCTCTTTAAGCAGGTGCTACCTATTGCTGCGGTGCAGGCGCTCTTTAACATTCAGCGTTTGAGCTATGATGCCCCGACGGCTTTCGATTATGTGGTCGATCAGCTCGAGGCATCGATTCGTTCGGCGTTTTCCGTCGAGCAGACGCCGGTTCCCGATACGGCGCATCAGGTAACGCGTGAGTCGCTGCTTGTGCGCAGTGCGGTTTCATCCTTCGTTTCGAAGGCGTACCTGATGAGCTATCTAAAGTTTAATGGGTTTAATAGCTAGCCGACGTATAAAACGGGCGGGACAAAGAGCCAGCTGTCACTTTGTCCCGCCCGTAATTTTGCTTGGTTGGACTTTATTTGCCCGAAGCCACGCCCATGCCGTAGCCGATAATGAGCCCATGCATTTCGGCATAGTATGAATCTAGCCCGTTACAGGGCATGATGATAGTCTTGGAGCCTGGCCAGCGCTCCACAATGCGGCTGGCAAGTGCTTGGGCGCCTGCCTCATTTTCCACATGGTCGATGACGACCTCGCCGCCCGTAAAACCCTCGGCTTCCATGGTATCGATGATCTTGTTGAGCATCTTCTTTTCGCCACGCGTGTGCCCGACGAGTTCGATTTTACCGGCCTCGCTCGCCGTGCCCAAAATGCGGATATTGAGCTTGTTGGCAATGACGCCGGCTGCCTTAGGGATGCGTCCGGCTTTGGCCAGGTTTTCGTAATTGCACAAGCTGAAGAGGATTTTGCTGTTCTGCTCAAGGCTATCGAAGTATGCGCAAGCGTCCTCGAATGAGACATCCGGATTGCTTGCAAGATAGCGGTCGAACAGCAAGAAAACGAGGTCCATTTTGCCGCCAGCTGCGCGCGAATTGACTAGGTGAATCTGCCGGTCGGGCTCCTCGGCAAGAACCATATCGCGAGCCGTGGCTGCCGCGTTGTAGCTGCCCGACACGCCCTCAGAGATCGGCATGCAGATGGTCTTGTCTGCCAATTTGAAGAGCCCGGCCCACTCCCCTACGCTGGGACAAGCGCTCGAAGAAGCGTTCGTCTCCGCCTGAACAGCGCAATTGAGCTCATGTACATCGAGCGAAAGGTCATCGACGAATTCACGCTCCCCCACTCGAATTTTGAGGGGCGCAAATGCAAAGGTGGCATGGGGTGCGGTCGGTTGCCAATCGCGGAGGTTGCAGCTTGAATCTGAGATAAGTGCCCAGCTCATAGAGGGTCCTTTCTAATTGTTCCCATACAATTATAGCCGTCTTGCAGACCGATTGGGCCGCTATCTAGTATTCAAAACTAGATAGCGGCCTGCACTAAAGACAAAAGAATGGACCCCATGACTTAAAGCCACGAGGTCCATATCCGTTTGCTTTACTTGAATACTTAGTAGCGAACGAAGATATAGTTGTTGTTCATGCCGGCGGCAACGGAGCTGATGATAACACCTGTGTTGTAGTCGGAAGCATGAATCATCTGACCACCACCGATGTAAATGCCGGTGTGGTACGAGTTGACCACAACGTCACCAGGCTGCGGATCGGACACACGCGTCCAGCCCATAAAGGTACCCGTGGTGCCCAGGCGGCAATAGCGACCAGTGAGGCAATAGCTAACAAAACCAGAGCAGTCGAAGCTGTTCGGGCCAATTCCGCCCCAGGAATAAGCGCAACCAAGCTTACTGTATGCACGCGAGACAACAGAACCACCATCGACGGACTGGCTCGGAGCAGAAGGCGTCGGAGCGGGAGCAGGCGTGGGGGGCTGCGGCGTCGGAGCAGGTGTCGGCGTAGGAGCCGGAGTGTTGCCGCCCTGGTTGTTGTTATTGCTGGTCTGACCACCGTTGTTGGTGTTCTCGGTCGTACCGGCAGTCTCGTTGCTCACCGTGGCCTTCTCGGCAGTGCTGGCGTTGATGCCGGCCTGCAGCGCGGCGTTCGCCTCGGCCTCTGCGGCAAGCTCGGCCTGCAGCTGCGAATCCAGGGAGTTTACGACGTTCTGGGCTTCAGCCTGCTGGGCGTTAAGCTCGTCGACCTTCTTTTGCGTGGTGGCGACGTTCTTCTCCTGCTCGGCCTGCTTATCGGTGAGCTGCTGCTTAAGCTCCTTGACCTCTTGAATGGTCTGAGCTTGCTTGTCGGAAACTTTTCCGTAGTAGAACAAACGGTTGAGCATATCGCTCAGATCATCGACACCCGTCAAAACCTGAAGCAGGCTCAGACCGCCGGTTTTGTACTCGCCGGCGACATAGGTCGAGAGCTTGGCCTGACCATCGGCGATCTCCTGCTGCTTTTGCGTGATCTCGCCGGCAGTCTGATCGAGCGCCTGCGTCTGCGTGGCAAGCTCATCGTAAATCTGCTGAGTTTGGGTACCGATCTGCTCGAGCTTCGTACGAGCAGCGGCAAGGTCGGATGCGGTATCGGCGTAGGCAGGAGCCGCGAGGCCCAAGCCCAAAACACAAGCGAGGGTTGCCGTAGCAGCGCAGCGTGCCATGTTTTTGTGCGTGTTTGCTGTGCGCATGTAGCTTCCTTTCCAGTAACTAAGGGTAACGGCTACTCCACCGTCACCAGGCTAAAGAGCTCCACATCGTCATCAGACGGCGTGAGCTTCTCGCGCGGGTTGAGAAACGCAAGCTCAAGGATACACCCGTAGCCCACAAGCTTTGCGCCCATATCTCGCACCAGTTTACCTGTTGCCTCGACGGTTCCGCCCGTCGCGACCAAGTCGTCCAGAATCAACACGGTATCTTTAGAGGTAATGGCGTCGGCATGGATCTCAATTGAATCGGTGCCGTACTCGAGCTCATAGCTCTGGCTCACCGTCTCGCGCGGCAGCTTGCCCGGTTTACGTGCGGGAACAAAGCCGGCGCCAAGGGCTACAGCCACCGGTACGCCAACCATAAAGCCGCGAGCCTCGGGTCCCACGACCTTGGTGATTCCCTTGCCGGCAAAGTGCTCGGCGAGGGAATCGGTCATGGCTTTGAGCGCCTCGGGATTGCCAAAGAGCGGCGTGATGTCTTTAAAGATGACTCCGGGCTCGGGATAGTCGGGGATGTCGACGATTTGAGATTCGAAGTCGTACATTACATGGCCTTTCAATGGGTTGCCGAAATTTCGGCAGCGGTTATTTGCCCGCCGTGGCGGTGCCGGAGTGCGAAGGGGCGACGACCCTGAGCGGCTTTACGAGAGAATCCTCGTGCGAGGCAGGCGCGGCTGTCTCTTCGTTTTTGGCCTTGGTGGACTCGGAGCGAGCGATTTCCTCATCGAGTGCATCGATGTCGGCATCCTCGACCACGGCGTTGAGCGACTCAAAAACGCGGTTTTTGAGCAACGCGGTGTGCACGCCTTCCGTCAGGTCGTGAAGCTTCTTAAACGCACGCTCGAGCTTGGCGTCGCGCTCGTCATCGGAGGTATCCATGCCGAGCATGCTTACGAGCACTTGCTCAAACATCGAGGATTCACGGTTGGCGGAAGACACGTACTGACGCAGGTTGCGCGGCTCGATATGGAAGCGCGACAGCTCGGAGCAGTAGCGGATGATCGGAAAATCGCGACCATCGACAAGCTCGCGGTTCTGCGGACTCTTGATGATGCGGATAAGGTCGTTCTCGGCGAGCGAGCGGATAAACGAAATCTCGACGCCCAGCATATCGGGAATGGTCTCGATGGGATGCAGCTTTTGCTTAGTCTCCTTGGGCTCCGTCTTGAGCGGAACATCTGACAGCAAGCCCACCTCGTAGGCGAGCGTTGACAGGTCCGTGGCGTTTTCCAAGCGCTGCTTAATCACGTTGAGCGGCATATAGCGGGTCTTCTGCAGGTGCAGGATGACCTCCAGGCGGTCAACGTCCTCCTTGGAGTACTGACGGTATCCCTTAGGCGTACGATGAGGGGTAATGAGCCCCTCATCTTCTAGAAATCTAATTTTTGAGTTCGAAAGATCGGGGTATGCGCCTCGAAGTAGGTTGACGACTTGGCCGATACTCAGATAGTTGCGTTCGGCCATGCCCTACTCACCGGTTTCGATGCGCTCCGGCGTGCTCTCGTGGTAGATGAGCGTAAACGTACCGATCTGAACGGAAGAGCCGTCGTGCAGCGGAGCGGCGTTGACAATGGCACCGTCGACCCAGGTGCCATTGAGCGAGCCCAAGTCTTCGATGCGAGCGCCGAGTCCCTCGCGAATAATGCGCGCGTGGCTGCGCGAAACGGTCATGTCATTGAGGAAGATGCCATTCGCGGGATCTCGGCCGATGGCGGTCACGTCGTCCTCGAGTTCAAAGGCGGCACCCGTCTGCGGACCCTTGACGATAGACAGAACGGGGGCGGTGATGCGCACGTTGGCCATGAGGTCGGGAACGGTGACGTCGCTTGAAGGCACGCGGAATACGCAGGTAGCGTCAGCAGTCTTATCATTCTGAGGCATATTGTTAACCATGTTGTCCATGACAACCCCTAACTTATCGCGGACGTGCCGCAAATAATGAACCGTACGTAATCATACCCCAACGAATCAGTCTTCGATTTCGGGGTTAAGAAAGTCGATGTCCTCGTCCTCGGGATGCGCGAGGGCCTGTTTAATGGCCACTCCGCCCTTAATAGAGTAGATGACAGCGGTGAGCATGGAGAAGATCACACCGCCATACACAAAGAAGATGCCGAGGGGCACCGAGCTTCCGTTGAGACCCGGGAAGGCCGTGAGGGTTGAAGGTAAAAGGTGCAGGCCGTCAATAACGGGGAACCCGAGCAGCATGAGCGAGAAGCCGGTTATGAGCAGTGCAGTGGCAATCTTTCCGGGAAAGACGACATCGATGGGGCGACGGTGATAATGACGCACGATAAGCGTGCCGATGCCCAGATAGATGTCGCGGCCGATAATGAGCACGCAGACCCAGATGGGCAGCTCTCCGCGGACCACCAGCCCCAAGACGCCGGTGAACAGCAGCGCACGGTCACAAATGGGATCCATGACCTTGCCGAGCCACGAGACCGTCTTAGTCATGCGGGCGATCTGACCGTCCATCCAGTCGGTGGAGGCGGCAACGGCGTAGATAACGATGGCGATGACGCGGTTGTTATCCGTCACAAACAGGTACAGAAATACCAGGGTGAGGATCAGGCGCGTAAAGGTGATGAAATTGGAGATCGTAAAGATCTTATTCGACGGGTAATCGGAAGTGCCGATAAGCTCCTTTTTGATCTTCTTTTTGATGCCCACAGGACTCCCCCGCTGGTTAACGACAAAACTTTCGATACTATACCCGTTCCGGCGATGTCTATCCAGCGTAAGCATAGAGAGTCCAGACATATGGAGGATGCTACTGGGTTATGCGAGATTCTGCATTTGTGTACATCAGCCTTCAAATATGACATTTTTCGGCATCTTTGATGGCTGATGTACACGTTTTGATTCGGTGATTACATCGATCGGGAAAGTTGTTGCCTTAAGCAAATTAATCATGATGTGTGGGTCGAGAAGGGTTGGCGCTAAAAGAACCCAACGGCTGTTACGGCTTCGTTAGAAACGCGCCCCACCATGGATGGTGAACCCGAAAGGTAAGGCGCGCGGGCACGGTGGCTCGGCCCGCGCGCCCGGAAGAGAAAGGATAAACCCATGGGTTACATGCTCGAGACGCGTGGGCTCACCAAGCGCTTCGGCCGCGGCGACCAGGCGCAGGACGCCGTGGCCGACGTGAGCCTTCATATCCGCGAAGGCGAGGTGTACGGGCTGCTCGGTCCCAACGGCGCCGGCAAGTCGACAACGCTCAAGATGATCTGCGGGATGCTGCGGCCGACGGCCGGGGAGATTCTCTTTGCCGGGCACGCCTGGCGCCGCGAGGACCTCTACGCAATCGGCAGCCTCATCGAGGAGGCGCCGCTCTACCCCAACCTCACCGCGCGCGAGAACCTGCGCGTGCGCACCACGCTGCTGGGCCTTCCCGAGAGCCGCATAGATGAGGTGCTCGCCGCCGTGGACCTCGCGGACACCGGGAAGAAGCGCGCCGGGCGCTTCTCGATGGGCATGCGGCAGCGCCTGGGGCTCGCGCTGGCGCTGATCGCCCGGCCACGCCTGCTCGTGCTCGACGAGCCCACCAACGGCCTCGACCCCATCGGCATCGAGGAGCTGCGCGACCAGATCCGCGGCTTCGCGGCGGCGGGTACGACGGTGATCGTCTCGAGCCACATCCTCTCCGAGGTGCAGCAGATGGCGGACACCATCGGCATCATCTGCGGGGGGCGCCTCGCCTACGAGGATGCGCTTCGGCCCGGGCAGGACCTCGAGGAACTCTTCATGAGCTTCTGCCGGGAGGGGCGACGAGCGCGCGGGGAGGTGGCGGCATGACGGGCGAGAAAGGCGGCCTGCTCGCGGCCCTGCGCGCCGAGGCCCTGAAGTCGCGCCACGCGGCACCGGTTCGCCTGGCCGTGCTCATGGCGCTGCCGATGCCGCTGCTCGGCGCGATGCCCTACCGGGGCGTGCAGATCTTCAGCGCGTGGAACTACTGGTACGCGCTCTTCCTGCCCGTGTGTCTCTCGCTCGTGGTGGCGTGCGTCGCGCGTGCGGACGCTCGCACGCGGATGCGGGGGCTTCTGGGCCTGGGCTTCCCGCTCGGGCGCGCCTGGTGGGCCAAGGCGCTCTGGTGCCTCGCGCTCTGCACGCTCTCGAACCTCGTGGTCTTCGGCATCTACCTCGCGGGATCGGCGTTCTCCTCGCAGGGCCTCACGGCCGCGGGCACGCTCACGATGCTCCTCTGCGCGCTCGTCAACACGGTGACTGCGGCGTGGATGATCCCCGCAGGGCTCTTCCTCACGGCGCGGCTCGGCATGCTCGCGGGCATCTTCTGCCCGCTCGCCGCGCAGCTCGTGGGTGGGTTCGCCTGGTCGCTGATGCCGCTGCCGCAGCTCTTTCCGCCGTCGGCGAGCATGGTCATCCCCACGAGCTTCATCCCCGTGCTGCCGAGCGGCGAGCCACTCGCGGCGGACATGGCGCTCGGCGGGGCGCTCGCGTCAGACGGCATGCTCACGCTAGCGGGCCTTGCGGTCTGCGCGCTCGCGTTCGCCGTGCTCACGGCGGCGGGCGCGGCCTGGTTCGCGCGCTCCGAGGAGAGGTGATGGCCGTGACACGACTCTCCGACCCGACGCCACGCATGACTCTCTCGCGGGCCCTGCTCTCCGAAGCCCTGCGCCTGGCGCGCTCCCCGCTCTCGGCGGTGCACCTCGCCTGCGGCCTGGCAGCCGGTCTTGCCTGCGGCGAGTACTTCTCCGTAACCCGATGGGACCCGGCGCTGGGCGCGGACGCCTACGCCCAGTTCCTCGGCGCCCTCATGCCGCTCATGTCCGCCATCGTCTGCGGGCTCGCCGTGGACGAGGAGCGCGCTGCCGGGCGCCTCGCTAACCTCACGGCGGTCCCCTCGCGCGGGCGCGCCGCCGCGGCGAAGCTGCTCGCCCTTGCGGCGCTCGGCGCGGGCGCGCTGG
>NZ_QRJA01000014.1:0-64396 GCF_003471405.1 Collinsella sp. AM20-15AC | reverse complement strand
CGGTTCGACGAACAGCCGATCGTGTCAACCTTGGTCTAACAGAGCCAAACAATAAGCGAAACGCGAAAAGGGGGCTCGCCATGTGGTGGGTCCCCTTTTGAACATTGGAGAAGAGTATGGGTATTAAAGCGTGTGCGGCTGGTTTTTGCTGTGCGGACGTCTATCAAAACATCGGCGTGTTCTATCCGACTGGTAACGGCATTGACTGGGGTATCCATCTTGCACGAATGGGCGTTTCGGTATCCGCCGTGTCGGTTGTCGGCAAGGACGAGTACGGAGACAAGATGAGAGAGGCGCTGGCCGCCGAGGGGTTCGATATCTCACATCTGCGGGTGGAGGATGGCGACACCTCGGTGATGCTCATGGCATTGAAAGACGGCGTCGATCGCGTGCATCTCGAGGCAATCGATGGCGTAATGGAGACATATCGACCGAATGAAGACGACCGGGCGTTTATCCTGGAGCATGACATCATTCATACCGACCTGTTTGGCAATTGTTTGGACCTCCTGCCCGAATGGCATGATGCGGGCAAGACGGTGGTTATGGACTTCTCGGTGTTCAGCCAAGATCCCGAATATGCATGTGAGGCTCATTTTCCTTACGTAGACTATGCGTTCATGTCGTTTGAAGAGGACACTCCGGAGCTACGAGACTGGGTACGCCACGTGCAGGGATTGGGACCGCGCGTTGCGGTTGCCACGCTTGGCGAGAAGGGAAGCATTGCCTATGACGGTGAGCGCTTCTATGAGTGCGGGATCGTACCGGCGGAGAAGGTCGTTAATACCGTGGGTGCCGGCGACTCGTATATTGCCGGGTTTACCAAGGGCGTGATCGATGGCCTTGATATTCCGGCGTGTATGAAGGCGGGCGCTGAGCTGTCGTCCCGAGTGATTGGTTCGTTTGAGCCGTACTAGGGTCAAATGCCTGGAAAGGAGTACGAAATGGTTATCGACATGTTGGTTCAGCCCATGCTCTACAGCGAGATCTGTACGCCGGGTGATGAGCCTGATGGATTCGGTTTTTGGTCACGAGAATTTGGTATGGGGCATATGGGCCCCATGGATTGGGATGAGCTTCAAGTCGAGATGGACGTCTGCGATGTGCAGAAGAGCGTGCTCATGCCGCTCGATGTAACCACGGCATGCGGAGGGCATTTTGGCACCAATGACCAGATTGCCATGCTGGTTGCCGCGCATCCCGATCGTCTGTGGGGATTTGCGAGCGTAGATCCGCAGGTGAGCGGTGCCGCAGACGAATTGGAGCGCGCCTTTACCGAGTTGGGGGCAAAGGGGCTTTGCCTGCATCCTGCAAAGCAGGGTTTTGCCCCCGATGATGCTGTGGCCGAGCCGCTTTACGAACTGTGCGAGCGCTATAACAAGCCGGTGGTTTTCCATGCCGGTATGTCTTGGGAGCCGGGCGCAGAGCTATCGCGCAGTAACCCGCTTGCATTTGAGCACACAATCGCAACGCATCCAAATGTGCGTTTTAGTTTGACCCATTTTGGCTGGCCCTGGGTGCGCGAGACCGTGGCGATGCTGCTCAAGTATCCCAACTGCTACGCGGACACCTCTATCACTTACATCGATTCGCCCGAGGAGATGATGCAGCGTCTTTTCACGGTCGATATGGGGCCGCTGTGGTATGAGCGCGCGCTATCGCACCAAGTGATGTTCGCCAGCAATACGCCGCGCTTCCGTGCATTCAAACTCAAGCGGGCGCTCGATACCGTGCCCATGCGCGATGATGCGCGAGAAAGGCTCTACTGGGGTAATGCCCTGCGTTTTCTTGAAGGGGATGAGTGAACATGGTGACGCTCGAGACATTGAGCTATCTATCGACTGCTCCGGACCAGTTCATCGATATTACCGAGGACGTGCACGCTGCCATCGAACGCAGCTCGGTGACCAATGGCTTGGCGGCGATTATTTTGTCGCATACGACCTGCGGAATCGTGGTAAACGAGGGGCTGCCCTGCGTGGAGACGGATCTTATGGAGACGCTTGATCGCATCGCCCCACTCGATGCCCCCTATGCGCATGCACACTTCCTGCCGAGCTATGGAGCCACCGGTAACAACTCCTGTGGGCATATCAAGAGCATGATTTGTGGAAACAGTTGCTTCTTTCCCGTCCAAGATGGCCACATCGTGTGCGGAGGTGCCCAGAACATCTATCTTGCGGAGTTTGACGGTCCGCAGAAGCGAAAAGTGTACGTCGAGGTGCTGGGGGAGTAACGTCCCTGCAATGACCCTAAGAAGGAGCACGTTATGTCGTTTCTAACCTCGATGTTCAAGACCGAAAAGCCGGTTATCGGAATGCTGCACCTGCGTCCTCTGCCGGGCGATCCACTGTATTATCCGGGCGGAAGCGTGTCGCAGGTCGTGGAAGCCGCCAAGCGCGATCTCGAGGCGTTGCAGCAGGGCGGTGTCGATGGCATTTTGATTACCAATGAGCTCTCGATGCCCTATGAGCAGCACGTTTCTCCCTCAACCCTTGCATCGATGGGCTATGTAATCGGGGCTCTATCCCATGATCTGTCGACTCCTTGGGGAGCTGAAGCTATTTACGATGGTGATGCCACAATCGAGCTGTGCGCTGCCGTCGACGCTCAGTTCACGCGCTGCAATTTTTGCGGTGCCTGGGCCGGTGATCTCGGGCTGATTAACCGAGATTTCGCTCACACCATGCGTCGCAAGGCGGCGCTGCGCCTGGACGACCTCAAGCTTTTTCACTTCATCACGAGCGAGGGGGAGGTTTATCTCAACGACCGCACGACTGCGGACATTGCCGATTCACTTCTCTTTAATTGCCTACCGGATGCGATGGTCATCGGCGGTTCGGCTGCCGGTCGCGGCGCTTCGGGCGAGCTTGCCGATGAGGTCCGCGAGCGTGTTGGCCAAGTACCTGTGGTGTGTGGCACCGGTTGTCGCGAAAATACCGTGGCTGACGTATTTGCTCACTACGATGGCGCGTTTGTCGGCACGTGCTTAAAGCGCGATGGAAAGCTGGATGCCCCGGTTGATGTTGAGCGGGTAGCTCGTTTTATGGCTGCCGCTCGCACGGCGCGAGGGGAGTAGGCACCTATGGCGTTCTATCTGGGTATTGATATTGGGACAAGTGCCTCTAAAGGCGTTTTAATCGATGATCGATGCAACATCGTTTGCCAGGCCTCTTGTGGACACGAGACGGACAACCCGCGTGATGGATGGTACCAGCATGATGCGGAGGCAGTTTGGTGGGGCGATTTTTGCCGCTTGTCGCGCGAGCTGGTGGTGCGATCGGGGGTTAATGCGGCGCAGATTGGATGCGTGGGCCTTTCCGCATTGGGTTGCGACTGCGTACCGGTCGATACCGAGTGCAACGCGCTGGCGCCCGCGATTTTATATGGAGTCGATGCACGTTCGAAGCCGCAGATTGACGAGCTTCTTTTCGAATATGGGTCAGATCGCGCGCGCGAGCTTTTCGGGCACGATCCCTGTTCGTCAGATATTGCTCCTAAGATCTTGTGGTTTAAGGAGAATATGCCCGAGGTGCACGAACGTGCCGCGAAGTTCCTGACGGCCTCATCGTTTCTGTGCGCGAAGTTGACGGGGCGTTTTACGGTGGACCGTTATTTGGCGGAGGTTTTTCTTCCCCTATATGACCGCTACACTTGGAAGGTTGATGCTCGGGAATGTGCTCGTTTCTGCCGGCCTGACCAGATGGCGGAGGTAATGTCGGCTACCGATATTGCCGGGGTGATTACGCAGCGTGCGGCTGAGGCGACGGGGCTCGCGGCAGGGACACCTGTCTTAGTGGGAACGGGCGACTCTGGTGCCGAGGCCATTTCGACGGGTGTATTCCGTCCCGGCGATATGATGGTTCAGTTGGGGAGTACGGCGTATTTCATCTACCTAGCTGATCATATGATCGATGATGCCCGTCTGTGGCCAGGGACGTTTATCATTCCCGGAACTTACGGGATCTGCGCGGGGACCAATACGGCGGGTGCGCTCACATCGTGGCTGCGCCAAGAGCTGTATCGCGACGCCGTAGAGGCCGAGGGCCACGGTGGCCCCGATGCATATTCGGTTATGGCGCATGATGCCGCCGACGTGGCGCCGGGTGCCGATGGGCTCCTGTGTCTGCCGTACTTTGCGGGGGAGCGTACTCCGCTCAATGATCCCGAGGCGCGTGGCGTCTTCTTTGGCCTGACCGGAAGGCATACGCGAGCCCATATGGTTCGCGCCGCCTTGGAAGGCGTCGCGTATACCGTTGCATCCCATGTCGACATTATCGAGCGAGAGCATGGACTGACAATTGGGCGCATTATGCTTGTCGGAGGTGGAACCAAGAATCCAGTTTGGATGCAAGCTATCGCCGACGTATGCGGGCGCGAGGTCTCGGTTGCCAAGGTTACGGTGGGCGCATGCTTCGGTGATGCCATCATGGCAGCTCTCGCAGGTGGCGCCTATGCATCATGGGATGAACTCGCCCGAGTCCTTGGCGTTGCGCAAACAATCGTGCCCGATATGACTGCCCACGAGCTATATGCGTCGCGCCGTCATATCTTTGACGAATTGTATGCGCGCAACCGTGATCTCATGCACGAATTGGTGTAATGCTGCCGAATTGCACTGCCTATCAATAGGGACTGCGTTGTACGATTCGCATGTCCCTTGGCATTTTTGCCACAGGGGTTAGCGAAGGTCAAAAACAGAGTGCGCATTTGCTAAAACTGCCGACTCGATGCGCTTTGCGTCACAGTTTTTGAGCGAGGCGATGCGCATCGAGGTCCTTGTGAGCGATCTGATGAGCGACTGCGCACTTGTTTCCGTGTTTGGCTCGGCCGGCGCATCGGTTTCGAGCAGTAGACGGTCGAGTGGAATCTGTCGGGCGTATTCGCGTCCGCGCTTGGTGGCGAGCATGCGCTCGTTCACGGAAAAATAGCAGCCTGCGTTTCGCGCGCGGGCGAGTTCGTCCGAAGTGCCGCTAAACCAGTGGAAGATGATAGCGGGGGAGTCAGGGTTTGGGATGAGTAGTCCATGCGATTCGAGGACGTCCAGTACGGCTCCTGCCGAACGAACGGCGTGAATTGATATCACGCGCCCGGTAAGAGGATGCTGCACGAGCGCATCGCAGAGCCGGTCAAGTGCCTGTATTTGAAGCGGCTCGCTTCCGGCAAAGCGCACGGAAAAGTCGAGTCCGACTTCGCCGATAAAACGCTCTTGCGCAGCGACTTCGCAAAGCAGGTCGATTTCGGTAGCGCTGCATCGGCCGTCGGCGAGCCACCAGGGATGGAGGCCGACGCCCGCGATGATGTTCGGGTGGTGACTGGCGCGTGTTTTTGCTGCCGCGAAGTCGCGTGGGTCGACGCCGCAGTCAAATAGACCCAGGCCCAGTGCCGTCGTCTCATCGGCAACGGTATCCGGGCAGGCCATCAAATCAAGATGACAGTGTGCATCAAACAACTGCGGCTCCATCGCGGCATCCCTGCTAGTCCAAGCGCTGACCGTCCGCGCGGACGCGCTCGGTGCCGCGCCCGCTCACCTGACGAATGACCTCGCCGGCAATCATCTGGCCCATGATGGGCGGCATGAAGCTCGCGGTTCCCAGCTCGGTACGCTCGTGGATGTTGGAAGGGTCGCGGGGTTGAGTCTTAACCGACTCCTCGCAGCTAAACAGTACGTGCAGGCTCTTGATTCCGCGCTTCTTACATTCTTTGCGCATGATGCGGCTCATAGGGTCACGTACCGTATCGAAAATGTCGGCAAAGCGGAGGCACTCGGGATGGAGCTTGTTGGCCCCGCCCATGGAGCTAACCAAACGAATGTCGTGGTCCTGAGCATATTTGGCAATGGTGAGCTTGGCCGAGATGGTGTCGATGGCGTCGATGACGTAGTCGAGCTTGCCGCCCGTCTGCTCCAAAACGCTCGCGAAGAAATCATCGATGTTGTCGCTCAGCAAGTATTCAGTTCGCTTGATGACGGTGGCGGCGGGATTGATGTCGTGGATCATGGCTTCCATCACGTCAACCTTGCGCTTGCCGACGGTGCTGTGAAAGGCGATGGCCTGGCGATTGATGTTGCTGGGCGCGATGATGTCCTTGTCCAGGATCACGAAATGGCCGATGCCGCCGCGGGCGAGCGCCTCGCAGCAGTTGGAACCCACGCCGCCGCAGCCGAGCACCAGCACCGTGGCGTTGGTGAGTTTATCAAGCGCCTCGCGGCCCATGATGATCTCGAGCTTGGTGTCGCGTGTCTCGACGGGACCTGCAGCTGCGGTTTCGGTCATAGATATCCTCCGATGGGGAAGCGGATCGATTTTTGGCTAATGTCATTATAGGGACTATCGCGATTCCATTTGAGCCCTAGGGGCTTGTTGAAATGAGATTGGGATTCGCATAAGATGAAGCAGATGGCACCCGTTGCCGCGGGTTAGCCAACTCCGAAACACGTTTATGGCGTGAGAAGTGGCCGTCTTCGCATTACGCGGGGGCGGCTATTTTTTTGAGTATAAGATTAGACAGTTAGACAAACATCTAAATATCGAGTATAGTGTGCGCGTCGAACGAAATACTGAGAGGAGGTCCTATGCCGGGAGAGGGTTTTAAAGCGCTGGCCGATCCTACACGGCGTCACATTTTGGAACTGTTGCGCGAGGGCAATTGTACGGCCGGAGAGCTTGCCGAGCATTTTGACATCAGCAAACCGTCATTGAGCCATCATTTGGCGACGCTCAAAAACGCCGGGTTGGTGACCGATGAACGTCATGGCCAAAACATCGTATACAGCTTAAACACCACCGTCATGCAAGACTTGATCGGTTGGTTTATGGGCTTTACAAACACTGAAGGTGATAAGAATGAATAACGAAAACAAGGGCATTCACGCCACGGGGGTATCGCCACGCGTGTGGATTGCGCTGGTCGCTCTGTGCGTCGCCAACGTCGTAGTGCACCTCATGGTGATGCCGAGCTTGCCGGCGCAGATTCCCACGCACTGGGGCGCGAACGGCGCCGTCGACGGTTGGGGTCCTAGCTGGATGGCCTCCGCGCTCGGCGTGCTGCCTCTGGCACTTCTCGCGATGTTCTACGTCGTGCCAAGCATCGACCCCAAGGGCGAGGCGTATCGGACCTCGGGCAAGTTCTATCAGGGCTTCGTAATCGCCTTCACCTTGTTCATGTGCGCTATAAGCTGGCTGGGAGAGCTTACGGTCTGGGGCGTGGTGCCGGCGGTCGGTTCGGTCAACGTGCTGATTTCCGGTGTTGTCGGTTTGCTGTTCATCGGCGTAGGCAACTACTTGCCGCGTGTGAAGCAGAACTATACGCTCGGCATCAAGACGCCCTGGGCGCTTGCCGATCCCGAGAACTGGCGCCGTACGCAGCGCTTTGGCGGTGCCTGCTTTATGGTACTGGGTGTTGGCCTGATTGTGATGGGCGTGGCGGGAAGCGTGCTTTCGAGTGAAGTCGTCGCCGCGGTGATTGCGGTTCTGGCGTTTGGTTCAGCCGGAGCCGTCTACGTCTACTCGTATCTGCTGTGGCACAAATCGCAGAGATCCGCTCGTTAAGGTTGCGGAAAACTAGCGTACGCAGTTCATAGTATGTTCCGGGGGACTTTTCCCAGGTAGTATTAGGGGGTGTGGGCAACCATGCCCCTTTTTCGTTACGTTTCAGAGCTGATTTCCTCATTTCGTTTCTACTAAAGCGAAACAAGAATAGGGAAACGGCAGGTAGAAAGGATAAAACAGGTAAATGGCAGAGTTTATCTACCAGATGTATCAGGCTCGCAAGGCCCATGGCGACAAGGTGATTCTTGACGACGTGACCCTGAGCTTCTATCCCGGTGCTAAGATCGGCGTCGTGGGCCCCAACGGCATGGGTAAGTCGACCCTGCTCAAAATCATGGCCGGCATTGAGGAAGTCTCCAACGGCGACGCCAGGCTCACCCCCGGCTACACCGTAGGAATCCTGCAGCAGGAGCCGCCGCTCGATGACGACAAGACCGTCATCGAGAACGTGCGCATGGCGTTTGGCGATATGCTTGCCAAGGTCGATCGCTTCAATAAGATCGGCGAGGAGATGTGCGACCCGGACTGCGACATGGACGCCCTCATGGCCGAGATGGGCAAGCTCCAGGACGAGATTGATGCCGCCGACGGCTGGGATATCGATTCCAAGCTCGGTCAGGCCATGGACGCCCTTCAGCTGCCCGATTCTGACATGCCGGTCAACGTGCTCTCCGGCGGTGAGCGCCGTCGCGTGGCGCTGTGCAAACTGCTGCTCGAGGCTCCCGACCTGCTGCTGCTCGACGAGCCCACCAACCACCTGGACGCAGAGTCGATCCTGTGGCTCGAGCACTTCCTGCACAACTACCAGGGTGCGGTCCTTGCCGTCACGCACGACCGCTACTTCCTGGACAACGTCGCCGAGTGGATCTGCGAGGTCGACCGCGGCCATCTCTACCCCTACAAGGGCAACTACTCCACGTATCTGGAGACCAAGGCCGCGCGTATCGAGGCCCAGGGCAACCGCGACGCCAAGCTCGCCAAGCGCATGGAGGTCGAGCTCGAGTGGGTGCGCAGCTCGCCCAAGGCTCGCCAGGCCAAGAACAAGGCCCGTCTGGCTCGCTACGAGGAGATGGAGGCCGAGGCTCGCGCAAGCCAGAAGCTCGACTGGACCGACATCCGCATTCCCGTCGGCCCGCGTCTTGGCAACAAGGTGCTCGAGGCCCATCATCTGCACAAGGAGTTCGATGGCCGTGTGCTCATCGATGACCTTTCGTTCACCCTGCCGCGCAACGGCATCGTGGGCGTGATTGGCCCCAACGGCGTGGGCAAGACCACACTGTTCAAGACCATCGTGGGCCTGGAGCCGCTGACCTCGGGCGAGCTCGAGATTGGCGAGACCGTCAAGATCTCCTACGTCGATCAGAACCGTTCTGGCATCGACCCCGATAAGAACCTGTGGGAGGTCGTCTCGGACGGCCTGGACCACATGATGGTGGGCGAGACCGAGGTTCCGAGCCGCGCGTACGTGGCGAGCTTTGGCTTTAAGGGCCAGGACCAGCAGAAGCGCGCCGGCGTACTCTCCGGTGGCGAGCGCAACCGTCTGAACTTGGCGCTCACGCTCAAGCAGGGCGGCAACCTGCTGCTCCTCGACGAGCCCACGAACGACCTCGACGTCGAGACGCTGTCCTCGCTCGAAGCGGCGCTGCTCGAGTTCCCGGGCTGCTCGGTGGTCATTAGCCACGACCGTATGTTCCTAGACCGCGTTGCCACGCACATCCTGGCGTGGGAGGGCACCGACGAGAACCCGGGCAACTGGTATTGGTTCGAGGGCAACTTCGAGGCCTATCAGGCCAACCGCATCGAGCGCCTGGGCGAGGACGCAGCCCAGCCGCATCGTATTCACCGCAAGCTGACGCGTGACTAGGTTGATGTGACAAAGGGACAGTCCCTTTGTCACATAACTGAGAGAATAAAAAACGCGGCGAACGTTTTTGTGACGTTCGCCGCGTTTTGCTATTCGTTGGATTCTTCAACCTTGTCGATGGTCCAGGTGGCTCCGAGGCCTCCGGTGGTGTTGCGGCGGATGCGCACGGTGACTTCGTGGCGCTCGCCGGCCTGCGTGTAGCGCAGGGGGAAGCTTGCGCGGTTTCGCGCGGCCTCGATGGTACCGCGCTCGCGGGCGATCCAGTAGTACTCGCCGACGATGCCGAGCGTGTCGGCGCCGTAGGGGAGATAGGTCGACAGCTGGTGTAGCAACGGACCGGGGCAGAAGACCTCGGTTGCGAAATCGACGGGGAGGTCCTCGGGGATGGTCGGTGCTGCGGGTGCAGGCGCCGGTACTGCAACGGGGGCCGGAGCCGGTGCGGGTGCGGTCTGGTCATAGACAGGTGCGGATGTGGACTCGATGACGGGTGCAGACTCAGGCGCCGGTTCCGGCTTAACTGCGGAATCTGTCGGTTCCACGGAGACGGATGCGTCTTCAGTCTCGGTTTTGGCATCGGTTTGCGGGGCGTCCTCTGCCTCGACAGACGGCTTTGTCTCGACCGGCGTGGATGCCATGGTGGTGATGCCGGCGTTGGCGTTCTCGGGGTCATAGACGACCGTGAGCGAGATGGCGGGCTGCGGCGTCTCGGGCTCCGGCGCCGACTCGGTAGCGCCTTGATCGGCGGGCTCGTCGGACTGATCGTCCTCGGCCTCGTTGCCAAAGACATCGCTGTTTTGGAACGCAGGCGTCTCGGGTTGGTCGGCGGCTTCTTCGGCTGTCGACTTGGGCGTTTCGTTGAGCTCCACAGTTGCTTCCTGCTCGGATATGACTTCGGGATCGGTCGTGGCGGCGATTTCGGTTTCGGCTTCTGCTGTTACCTCAATAGCGACTTCGATCTCTGTCTCGGGCTCGGGTTCCGGAGCGACTTCGGCCACGGGCTCGGGCTCGGGACGCTTAACGTGCTTGGGGCGCACGGCCTTGAGGTCCTTCTCACCGCGCTTCTTCTTTTTGTAGGACTGCTTGGCGCCCTTGGCAGCCTTGGGCTTGTCCTCGCCCTTGGCAAGGGCGGCATCCCATGCCTCGTTGGCGATGACGGTGGCATACAGGCGACCGCCCTTAAAGACGGTCAGCTTAATGCAGTCGTCGAGTTACTCGAGCAACTCGCGCGTGGACTCGAAGCCTAGGTCATAAGCAGTCATGTCGCCAGCGGCGAGAGCCTCTTCGACCTGCGTCATAAACGTTTGCTTGCCGCATCCAATCGCATCGCGCAGCAGGCGATACAGATAGATGTGGTTGCCCAGCGAAAGCGTGGGCCTAACTATTGTCTTGCTCATGGCAAATCTCCTCTTTACACATGTAAAGCATCTTACCATCGCATGGCGCTCGCCATGACGGCGCCCAAGGCAAACGGGCGCGAACCGCTGTCGATTCGCGCCCGTTGTACAGGTTGCCTATCTGGGGATGCAGTGCTTAGTTGCCCGATGTCGTGCCTTGGTTTGAACTGTCAGATGCCGTGCCCGATGTGGTGCCACTCGAATTGCTGTTGCTGCTGTTTGCTGTGCCCGTTCCCGACGTGGTGTCGCTCGTCTGGTCGCCCGTGCTCGGCTGAGAACCGTCGGTCGTTTGGCTTGAGTCGGTCGTGCCGGACGGCGTGCCACTGTTGGCCGTAGAGGAATCGGTGCCCTGCGATTGGTTTTGGGTGTTCGAGGACGAATTGGCAGAGGCAGAACTGTCTTGCGGGTCGTCCGTCTGTGCCTGCTGATCTTGCGACTGGGTGTTGCCATTTGCATCGCTCTCGGTCGTGCGCGACGACAGGATTGGCTCGGGACGCTCGCCCAGACCCTCGCCGGCAGTGGTGATAAGGATGGCGCCGGCGCAGGCGATGACCGCGACGATGGCGATAGCGATCGAGAAGACGATGACCTTCTTTTGCGTCTGGCTGCGCTCTGCAGCGGCCTTGGCGCGCAGGCTGTTGGGGGCGACGCGCGCCGTGGTCGCGCGCCCCGCAATCTGGCGCATCTCCTGCGTAGTCGCGGCGCCGCCCAGGTGCTCCTCGACATTGGGCTCAACGGGCTCGTAGGCGCCGGCAGGGTAGTCGACAGCGGCGTGCGTGCTCTTGATTGCTTCGGCGCTGGCGGAGATAAAGTGGCGATAGATCTGCGAGGACACAACAGTGATGACTGAGCTCACAGCGGCACCAATCACCGAGCCGGCAATGCCGATCTTTGAAGCAAGCGCCACGCTCGTGGCGGCAGCTGCGGCGCCGGCGATGATCTGGGGAATGGAAATGTCGTCGAAAAGGCCCTTTTTGGGCGCAATGGCCATGGTCTGTCCGATGGAATGGTTCTCGTGCACGCCGTTGTTGAGCGATGCCGGCGTCATGACGCGCGTGCGCGGCGCGTCGGTATATTCAGTCGTCATACGGGGTCCTCCCGGTTCGTTTAGTGCTGCGACAGGTTGTTCAGCCCTCAGGGTACCCAGTCGGTGTGAACCGGAGATGGATTCGCCCGCAACACCATCAACTCACCAAAGCGCGAAACTTCTTCTCAGGCTGATCGAATGAAGACGGGGCGAATCGTTCGGATGTCGAAAGGAAGGTTGACCGGATTTGAAATCCCGTGGAATAATCGGGCTCGCGGCGCTGTTGCTTGCGCCGGGTAGGGAGCGTCATGAAAATCCTTAAGCGGATCAACAACAATACGGTTATCTGCGTAAACGCCAAGGGCCGTGAACTCGTGGCAATTGGCCGCGGTATCGGGTTTCCCAATGGCCCCGATGAGGTCACACTCGATAAGATCGAGCGAACCTTCTACGGTGTCGACTCGCGCTACCTAGCGCTGCTCGACGAGATCGATCCTCAGGTGATGGAGTTCTCCGCCCAGATTGCCGATATCGCTCGCTCCAACATCTCGCGCGAGCTCTCGGCAAACCTTCCCTTTACCATGGCTGACCATATCTCCTTTGCCATCAAACGCTGCCGCGAGCATATGTTTGTGCAGATGCCGCTCTCCTATGATGTGCAGCAGATGTACCCCATTGAGTACAAGATCGCCAAGTTCGCGATCGAGGGCATCAATCGCGGCTTCAACGTCAAGATGCCGCGGGGGGAGGCGAGCGGTATCGCGCTCTGTATCGTCAACAGCGTGGTCGCCTCGTCTTCAAAGGCCAAATCCAATACGGTGCGTAAGGACGAGGTGATGCTCGAGAGCTTCACCAAGATTATCGAATCCGAGCTGGGGGTTTGCGTGGACCGCGACGGCTTTGACTTTTGCCGTTATGCCACGCACGTGCGCTACCTGTTAGAACGCGTGCAGACAGGAGAGCCCCTCAACACGGAGAACGGCGCGCTTTACGGACCGCTCTGCGAGCAGCATCCCGACGTGGCCGTGTGCGTCGACCGCATGGCCGCGCTTATCGAAGAGCGCTTTGACGCCGGGCTCGCCGATGAAGAGAAGGTCTACCTGATGCTCCACGTCAATCGCGTCTGCGCGGGATCTAGGTCCTAATCGACCGCTCGCCGCTGAAGTTTGACCGTTGGCCGGTTTCGACTTTCGTAAAAGCAACTGTTGGATGTAGTTTCATAGTCACATAAGGTGTTATTCGAGAAGAGCCTCGAAGCATGACGTAGACAGTTCCCTGTCCGCTTTGTGCTTTGGGGCTCTTCTGTTTTTGTCTTCTTCTTGCTTTTCTCGATTTGCCTCGTGTCAGGCCTGCCGTAATCGGTTCTTCGCGTGTGCGCAAACGGGAAGACAGAAAAGCAAGGGAGTTCAGCTATGACTGACAATAAGAAAATCGCCGCGGACGTGCTCGAGGCCGTCGGTGGCAAGGAGAACGTGACGTTTGTAGCGCACTGTATGACGCGCCTGCGTTTTAACCTCAAAGATATCGATGCCCCCGATATCAAAGAAGTGAAGAAGATTGGCGGTGTGTTGGGTGCTCAAATCTCCGGAGGGCAGTTCCAGGTAATCGTGGGCCAAAACGTGCCCAAGGTTTATGACGAGCTCTGCAAGATCGGCGGCTTTGCCAAGCAGGACGCCATCGACGAGAACCTTGATGCTCCTAAGCAGAAGCTCACACCTAAGGTTATTGGCAATAACATCCTCAACTACCTGTCAAGCTCCATGGTGCCTATGATCCCCGTCCTAATGTGTGCTGGCCTGTTCAAGACCGTAGCGGTGGTGCTGGGACCTACGATGGCGGGCGTGCTGTCCGACACAAGCGACCTTTATGTTCTGATGAACATGGTTTATGACGCAGCGTTCTATTTTATCCCCATCTACCTTGGCTATAATGCGGCTAAGAACATTGGCGTAACGCCTGTCCTCGGTGCCTTTATGGGCGGCATTCTTATCGACCCGACCATGATTCAGCTTGCGACCGATGGAGCTCAGTTCTCCGTTTATGGCATTCCCTGCGTCGCCGCAAACTACACAAAGACGGTCCTTCCCATTCTTCTGTCCGTGTGGGCGATGAGTTATATCGAGCGCTTCTTCCGCAAATATGTGCCAGATACCCTTTCAACGGTTTTCGCGCCTTTCCTTACCATGGTCGTCGCTGCTCCTGTGTCTCTCTGCGCTCTCGCCCCTGTTGGTTCATGGGCCGGTAATGCCCTCGCCGCCGGTTTTGAGTTCCTTGGTACTTCCGGTGGTATCGCCGCCATCCTCGGAGGAGGTATTCTGGCGGGTCTTTGGTGCCCAATGATTATTACCGGCATGCATGTGGCGGTTGCGATGATTGCCATCGCTAACTATATGACTGTGGGAACCGACAGCTTTGTTTTGGTTGCGACGGGCGTTAGCCTTTGGGCGACCTTCGGCTGCGAGGTGGCGACCTGGCTCAAGCTGTGCGATAAAGACGAGAAGAGCATGGCATTCGGCTATTTGGTCGCAAACATTGTCGGAGGCGTCGGCGAGCCTTTCATCTACGGCATGATGCTGCGCTATCGCCGCGTGTTTGTCTGGAAGATTATCGGATCCTTTGTTGCCGGTGCGCTTGCAATCGCTCTCGGAGCCACGGTTTATACTGCCGGCGCGGCATCTAACTTCTTGGAGTTCCTCGCGTTTGCGGGCGGCGGGACCCAGAATCTCATCAACTTTGGAATCGCTGCTGGTGCAGGCTTCCTTGTGAGCGCCTTGGGCACGTATTTCCTGGGCTTTACGGCGGATGAGCTCGAGAATGGTCCCGTTTCCGAGCGTTAAGTTTTCTACGGCCTGCGTGTGGCAGGACGCATTGGAAGGGCGTCCATGACGCCCTTCTCTTTTTGTATTTCCGATGTTTGGGCGGCGTGTGCCGCGAAGAGTTGGAGTTGGAATGAACATAGAGTTTGGAATCTCGAAGATTGACGTAACACCCCAGTCTCCTTGCCGCATGGGCGGCTACAACAGAAAAGGTGCCTGGACGGATGTTCTTGATCCTATTGAGGTCAACGCTAGCGCTGTCTGTGTTGATCTTGTCCCGTTTATTCTTATCGAGCTCGATTCAATAATGGTGTCGAAAGATTTTTCCCTTTCGGTCAAGAACGCCGTATCGTCAAAAACGGGCATCGATTCGAGCAATATCGTCGTCGCATGCATTCATACCCATTCTGCACCATGCTATTTTAAGCTTGCCTACGAGGACACGTTACCTGAAACCGAATTGACGAGTGATTTGATTGGCTTGGCTACCGAGGCGGCGGTATCTGCATGGGCGTCCAGGTCGAAGGCGACCGTATCGATGGAGATGTTAGGCATCGAGGGACTGTACGGGAATCGAAATGTTCAGGGCGGTCCGGCCGATAAACAGGTAAGTATTTTCTCGTTTGAGGACGCTCAAGGTGGTCGCCCAATTGGAAAAATGCTGTTCATGTCCGCTCATCCTACCATCCTTAATGGGAAAAGCGCCGTCCTCTCTGCTGATTTGATTGGGCATGTCAGGCAGCGTTTGGAGAGGAAATATGGCTGTCCTGTACTTTGCGTCAACGGAACGTGCGGGGATGTGTCGACGCGTTTCTATCGGCAAGGGGAGGGAGTTGCCGAACTCGAGCGTACGGCTAACGAACTTTGCGCTCAAATTGAATCCAAGCGTGAGCGCGCGGCACTCAGAGTTGATACTCCGCGTTGGGGCTCTATCAGCATGAAGAGTGTCTACGATGCAAAAACAGATCCGGATTGGATCGAGATGACCAATCGGATAGAGGCTATGGATGCGAGCCCGATGCGAGACTTTCTCCTTAAGCGGCAACAGCTTAAGCTCTCGATGGGGAAAATCGAGCTTGAGCTTCCGAGCCAGTTTGCGGTAATTGGTAACTGCATTTTTATCACGATGCCATGCGATACGTGTAGCACATTAGGCTTGGATTTTAAGAGGGCGTTTAGCCAATACAACGTCTTTGTTATCGGCTATGCGAACACGTACTGCAACTACCTTGTGCCTCAGGAAGACTACGGCAAGTATTTTGAAACCTACAACTCGCGAACGCCGCGCGGGGTTGCCGATGCGTTCGTTGCGCGAATCATTCAGGCGGTCGGTGCCGCGCTATAGACCATCGTGGTAGATGAACCGGTCAGGATTATACGGAGCATGTATTGTGTCAATCATTGAACCTCTCATCCAACAAGTCCTTATCATGTTTTTGCTCATGGGAATGGGCTACGCTCTAAACCGCTTGGGCATATTGAGCGAGCAGGCTGCAATAGAATTCGGAAAGTTGCTCATCAACCTTGTGATTCCCGCAATCATTCTCAAATCATTTTGGATCGAGTATTCGTTTCAGAGGATGTATGAGTTGGGAATGACCTTAATGCTGTCGGCGGCGATGTTGTTGCTCGCTTGCGTTGTTGCCCGCCTGTTGTTCAGGGGCCGTCCCATCGACATTTTTGCTGCGGCATTCTCGAATGCTGGATTTGTGGGAATACCCCTTGTTGAAGCGGCGCTTGGAAAAGATGCCGTGTTTTTCATCACGTGCATGATCGCTCTTCTCAATGCCATGCAATGGACATACGGGCAGTATCTGCTGTCGGGGTCTAAAAAATGTATGAGTCCTAAAGCGATCCTGACAAGTCCAATGGTCATGGCTTTATTGGGCGGTTTCTTGATTTTTATCCTTCGTGTCCCAACGGTCCCTCTGGCACAGTCAGTGCTTTCGTATATCTCGGGGCTCAACACTCCGCTAGCAATGATGACTCTCGGTATCTATCTTGCTCAGTCTGATTTGATGGCGCTCCTGAGGGCGAAAAGCTTGTTTGCCGTCTCATCGGTCAGGCTGCTTGTCATTCCGATTCTTTCGCTCCTGTTCCTATGTCTCTTTCCATGTGATAGGTCAATTAAGATGGCGCTGCTGATTGCGGCTGCGACCCCCACCGGCGCGAATGTAGCTATCTTTGCCCAGCAGCATAATAAGGACTATCGATATGCATGTGGAACAGTCTGTGTTACCACCCTTCTGTCTATGTTCACTATGCCAGCGATAGTGTCCTTGTCTCAGCTAGTGTTCTAGGCGCTATGCCACGCACCTGCGGATGAACGCTTCGTGGCGGTCGATTATGGCCGGGGCCCAACAATCCGGACCGCCGTCGATCGTGCTGGCAACAGATGCCATCAACTCATCAAGGGGGCTTGCTATCATTGGTGCACTAGCTTGATGCTAAACTGAATTAATGATTGCGAGGTGGTTTACGTGATGTACCCGTATATGACATTCGAAGATGGTACCGAGGTCATTCATTCTGACCTGATCACAGATGGCGATATCGAAAAGGTCATCGTGCATTTTGAACGACCGACGGCAGAGGGTTTCGACTCCGCTCGTTGCGAGCTGCCTTCTTACAATTGGACCATGTGGGAGGGGCGTTTTACCGACGAGGAGAAGCGAGGTTTTGAGACTTTTCTGAGCAATAACGCCCATCTGCTGTATCGCTACGCCGCAAACGGAGGAGCTAAAGTTGCCTAGCCTTTTTCTTATTGGCGGCTATCGGGTCTTCTTTTGGTCCAATGAAGCGGGCGAGCCAATCCATGTCCATGTTTGCAAGGGGGCGCCTTCAGATAACTCGGCCAAAATCTGGCTGACTCGAAGAGGTGGCTGCATTGTCGCTAATAACAAAGCGAAGATCCCCCGGAGCACGCTTGATGACCTCTGTGAAATCATCGCCGCTCAGCATGAATTGATTTGCTCTAAATGGAAGGCATTTTTCCTTGTGGACGAGATCTCGTTCTACTGCTAAACGTCATCCCGGCTTCTCTTTTCCAATTTTAATCATGAGCTTGTCCCATCTGTGCTGATTGAACTTGACAGTACAATGGAGGCGGACTATATCGCCGCCGCTCGTTGCGGCTAACGGATGTGCTGGAGCTCGCATGAACGATTTTCTAAACGGTCAAGTTGAGAACGACGGTTTTTTGCGCGTGGCAGCGGCCTCGCCCAAGATTCGCGTGGCCGATGTTGAGGGCAATGCCGAGGTTGCGCTGGCGGCTGTTCGCGAGGCTACCGAGCGCGGCGTTCGTGCGCTCGTGCTGCCCGAGCTTAACCTGACTGGTTATACCGCGGCTGATCTGTTCCATAACCGCACGCTGCTGCACGCCTGCGAGGCGGCGCTGGTGCGCATCCTCGATGAAACGCGTGAGTTGCCGATCGTCTTTACTGTTGGCTTGCCCGTTGCGGTGACCGAAAACATCTACAATTGCGCGGCCGTGTGCTGTGCGGGCGAGCTTTTGGGCCTTACGGCCAAAAAGTATCTGCCCAACTACGGTGAGTTCTACGAGCGCCGCTGGTTTGCTCCGGCGCCCGCCGATCCCGTGTGGGTTGAATTTGCCGGTCAAGGTCCGGTGCCGCTTGGCTCGGGACTTGTCTACCGCTGTTGTGATGAGGGTGCCGAGGACCTAGTGCTGGGCGTCGAGGTCTGTGAGGACCTGTGGGTGCCGGCGCCCCCTTCGACCGAGATGGCGCTTGCCGGTGCCACGGTGATCCTCAACCCGTCAGCCTCGGACGAGATCATCGGCAAGGCAGATTACCGTCGCAGCCTCATCTCCAACCAGAGCGCACGCCTGTACTGCGCCTATGCCTACGCAGACGCGAGCGAGGGCGAGTCCACGACCGACATGGTCTTTGCGGGCGAGAACCTTATCTACGAAAACGGCTCCAAGCTTGCCGCGACCAGGCTTCTCACCTGTGACATGGCCATCGCCGACGTCGATCTTGACCGTCTGGTTGCCGAGCGCCGTCGCTCGACGACGTGGACACGCGCCGACGATGCGCCGGAGGCCACGACTGTTGAGTTTTCGTTTGAGGGCGTGTTGGCCGAAGAACCCGTCCTGCGCGATGCCTGCGATATCGACCGCGTTTTCCCGCGTGCGCCCTTTGTGCCGGCCGACCACGGCGATCTGGCCGAGCGCTGCGAGACCATCCTCGACCTGCAGACTGCGGGCCTCAAGACGCGCCTTGCCCATACGGGCACCAAGGCAGCTGTTATCGGTCTTTCGGGCGGCTTGGACTCCACGCTGGCGCTGCTTGTGACTGTGCGTGCTTTCGATGCACTGGGGCTGCCGCGCACAGGTATCACGGCGGTCTCCATGCCCGGCTTTGGCACGACGCACCGCACCAAGTCCAATGCCGAGTCGCTTGCCCGCGACCTGGGTGTGAGCTTCCGCGAGGTTTCGATCCACGCGGCCGTGGAGCAGCACTTCAAGGACATTGAGCACGATCCGGCCGTGCAGGACGTGACTTACGAGAACAGCCAGGCGCGCGAGCGTACGCAGATTCTGATGGACCTGGCCAACCAGGCTGGCGGCTTTGTCATCGGCACCGGCGACCTGTCGGAGCTGGCGCTCGGCTGGGCTACGTACAATGGCGACCATATGAGCATGTACGCCCTCAACGCGAGCGTGCCCAAGACGCTCGTGCGTCATCTGGTTCGCTATGCGGCCGATGTCTTTGGCGGGCGTATTGCCGAGGTCTTGCTCGATATCCTCGATACTCCGGTGTCCCCCGAGCTTCTGCCGCCCACGGGCGACGGCGAGATTGCGCAGAAGACCGAGGATTTGGTGGGCCCGTACGAGCTGCACGACTACTTCCTCTACTACCTGTTGCGTTTTGGCTTTGAGCCGGGCAAGATCTACCGCATGGCGCTCAAGAGCTTTGAGGGCGTCTACGACGCCGAGACCGTCCACACGTGGCTGCGTACGTTCTACCGTCGCTTCTTTGCTCAGCAGTTTAAGCGCAGCTGCCTGCCCGATGGTCCCAAGGTGGGCTCGGTGACGCTTAGCCCGCGCGGCGATTGGCGCATGCCGAGCGACGCCAGCTCGCGTCTGTGGCTCGCACAGATCGACGCTCTCAATCCCATTGACTAAGGTTGGCTAAATTGAACCAATATAGGGGTTGCAAGCGGTACACTTTTGCAATCTGATGGCCCGTATCGCGCGGCGCTCTTGTCGGAGCGCCGCGTTTTTTATATCGAAAGGTGGCACCATGCAGGCATCGCAGCGTCTCGACCGCTTTGGCGCGGAGGTCTTCGCCTCGCTCAACAACAAGCTTCTCGCGCTGAAGGCTCAGGGCAAGACCATTTACAACATGAGCGTGGGCACGCCCGACTTTAAGCCGTACGACCACGTGGTCGAGGCGCTCACGCATGCAGCCCAAGATCCCGAGATGTGGAAGTATGCCCTGCGCGACCTGCCCGAACTCAAGCAGGCCGTGTGCGATTACTATGAGCGTCGCTTTGGCGTTTCGGGCATTACGCCGTCTATGGTGCAGTCGTGCAACGGTACGCAGGAGGGCGTGGGCCATTTGGGCCTGGCCCTGCTCGATCCGGGTGACACCATTTTGGTTCCCGATCCGTGCTACCCGGTCTTTGAGGCGGGCGCCAAGATCGCCGATGCCAAGCTTGAATACTATCCGTTGGTCGCCGAGCATAATTACCTGCCCTATGTGGCGGGTATCGATCCCGAGGTGGCCGATCGTGCCAAGTATATGATCGTGTCGCTGCCCGCAAACCCGGTCGGCTCGGTGGGCACGCCCGAGGTCTACGAGGAGATCATCGCTTTCGCCCGCGAGCACGACCTGCTCATCGTCCATGACAACGCATACTCCGATATCGTGTTCGACGGCGAGCCGGGCGGCAGCTTCTTGCAGTATCCCGGCGCGCTCGAGGTGGGCGTTGAGTTCTTCTCGCTCTCCAAGTCGTTTAACGTCACCGGTGCCCGCATCGGCTTTTTGGTCGGCCGCGAGGACGTGGTCTCGGCCTTTGCCAAGCTACGCAGCCAGATCGACTTTGGCATGTTCTTCCCGATCCAGAAGGCTGCTATCGCCTGCCTGAACGGTCCGCGCGATGAGGTCGAGGCGCAGCGTCTGAAGTACCAGGAGCGCCGCGATGCCCTGTGCGACGGTCTTGAGGGCCTGGGCTGGGAGCGTCCCAACGCGCATGGCTCTATGTTTGTGTGGGCCAAGCTTCCCGGTGGTCGCACCGATTCCATGGCGTTTTGCGAGGAGCTCATGGAGAAGGCCGGCGTTGTGGTGACGCCGGGCGCGAGCTTTGGTCCTTCGGGCGAGGGGCACGTGCGCATGGCGCTGGTCCTGCCGCCTGATCAGATTGCTTTGGCTGTCGAGGCCATTCGCGAGGCGGGCCTGTATTAGAAAGGTATTTCGGCTCGTCAATAGCTCGAAACCGATTTCGTGCAGTTATTTTACGAATCCTGCAAACAATTTCGGTAAACGGTCGATTTTTGGCTGCGAATAGGAGCATAATCAAAGTCCCGATTGGATGTATTGGGATTACGGCAAGCCGCTCGGGTCGTTCCCGGGCGGCTTGTTTGTGGAGAGAGATGGGAGTTTCTAATGGTTAACGAGAAGAAGGTCGCTATTGTCGGCTGCGGTTTCGTTGGTTCGTCTTCGGCGTTCGCGCTCATGCAGAGTGGTCTGTTCTCCGAGATGGTCCTCATCGACGTGGACAAGAACCGCGCCGAGGGTGAGGCTCTGGATATCGCGCACGGCATGACGTTTGCCGAGCCGATGAAGATCTACGCCGGCGATTATTCCGATGTCGCCGACGCCGCCATGATCGTTGTCACCGCTGGCGCTGCCCAGAAGCCCGGTGAGACTCGCCTGGACCTGGTCAACAAGAACGTCAACATCTTTAAGTCCATTATCCCCGAGATTAAGAAGTCCGGCTTTGACGGCATTCTGCTCATCGTCTCCAACCCGGTCGATGTTCTGACCTACGCCGCCATCAAGATGTCCGGCCTGCCCGAGGGCCACGTCATCGGTTCCGGCACCGTGCTCGACACTGGCCGCCTACAGCAGATGCTTGGCGCTCACGTCGAGGTTGACCCGCGCGATGTCCAGGCCTATGTCATGGGTGAGCACGGCGACTCCGAGTTTGTCGCTTGGTCCAGCGCTCAGGTTGCCGGCGTTCCGCTGAACACCTTCTGCGAGCTTCACGGTCATCTTGAGCATGAGGCTGCCGAGAAGCGCATCGCCGAGGACGTCAAGAACTCCGCCTACACCATCATCGAGAAGAAGCACGCCACCTACTACGGCGTCGCCATGGCCGTCAAGCGCATCTGCACTGCCGTCATGCGCGATGAGCAGACCGTTCTGCCTGTCTCCTCGCTCATGGTGGGCGAGTACGGCCTGTCCGATCTTGCCATCTCCATGCCGACCGTCGTTGGCCGCGACGGCGTTGTCTGCCGCGTCCCCGTGCCGCTGAACGATGACGAGCAGCATGAGCTTACCGCCTCCGCCAAGGCCCTCAAGGACATCATCGACAGCGTCGACTTCTCCTGCTAAATCAAGCTCTTTTGGGCAACAGGCTACAATGAAAGGCGTCCGGGTCCACACGGCCCGGGCGCCTTTTTGGTGCAAAGTAACCTGACCCCAATGCACCATAGTTGATGGGAGGGCCATGTCGGATTCGCCTAATTTTTTGACCTATGCCCAGACGGCGTTTGATCCGTTTGAGGAGCGGCCGTTCTGCGCGGTGGATAGCCTGGTCTTTGCGTGGTTGTCCTATTTGCGTTTGCCGGGTGATATGGCGGAGCTGACGAACTGGCAGGGCCTAGACGTACGCGAGTTGCTGCGTGCCGAGTGCTACCGGGACATGATTGGCGACTTGTGGGACCCAGAGGGGAGCAGGGCCTTGTTGGAGGCCGTGGCAGCAAGCCCTCGCTACCGTGGCGTGCACGTTTGTGGCTATCATGCCGTGAGCGATGTGGTGGCGACAGAGCAGTTTGCAGCCATGGCGTTCCGGTTTCCGGCGGGGTTTAGTTATCTTTCCTTCCGGGGGACCGACAGTACGATTGTGGGCTGGAAAGAGGACTTTAACATGGCATTCCGGTGTCCTGTGCCGGCCCAGGAATCCGCGGCGCGTTATGTGGGCGAGGCAGCGGATGCGATTGACGGGCCGCTTTTGTGCGGAGGTCATTCCAAGGGTGGAAACCTTGCGGTGTACGGTGCGGCGATGTGCTCCGATGTCGCCCGTGAGCGAATCGAGCGGGTGTATTCCCATGATGGTCCGGGCTTCGTCGAGGAGTTTCTGAACGGCAACGCCTTTGCCGATCTTTCCGGGCGAATCGACAAGACGCTTCCTCGGTCGTCGATCTTTGGCATGATGTTCGAGACGCAGGAGGACTATGCCATCGTTGAGAGCACCGAGTTCAGCCTGCTGCAGCATAATCCCTTTAGCTGGGTGGTTGATGGTCGCGACTTCGTGTACTGTGAGCGCCTGTCCGCCGGTGCTCGATACGTTGATGGCTCCATTCGCGAGATGCTGCTTGCAGTGTCACCTAGCGAACGCGAGCGTTTTGTAGATGCGTTGTTCTCCGTGTTTGAGGCTACGGGTGCTGAGCGGTTTTCGGATATCGCCGGGAATCTGCGCGAGAGCCTGCCCGTGATGCTCCAGGCTGCGCAAGGCTTTGACGAGGATACGCGACGCTTTGTCTCGCAGACCATCGTGGCAATCCTTAAATGCGCACTGCTGCCCAAACGACCCCAGATCGACATGCCCGCTGCCGGCAAGAGTTTGGCAGAACAGCTCGAGGCTTGGCAGTCCGAGCTCCTGCGCTAACCATTGGTGCAAAGCAGCCTGTCCCCAAAGCACCAAGCTTCGATGCGCCTGGGGCGGGCTCGACCGCTATACTGGTTCGTGCCGAAATCGATCTAGAACGGAATGCCGTATATGAAAATCAATCACGCGATTCTGCATATTCTGGACTTTGACTCTGCCGTCAACGTCATGAGCCAGCGAGAGCTCGATATCGAGAGCCGCACCGTGCGCAACTTTGTGACCACACATTTGCGCCGTGCCCGTACATCGGCCGATAACAAGCGCGCCACGTTTGCCGAGAACTCCGCATTCGGCGGCGAGCTCAAGGGCTATTTCTTTGGCGAGCGCGAGTTCGTGGACCTGTCGCAGCAGATTGCGGAGTTTATCTCCTCCGAGCTTACCAAGGCCGAGAAAGCCGAGTCCACTGACGTGCTCGTGGCGGACTTTGATGACGATGAGGATGCCCGCTGGTTTGCCGTGATGCTGCTGGGCTCCAAGCAAGCTTTTATGCACGAAGTGGGCCGCGAGGAGGGGGAGGTGCGCAACGACATCGCGCGCCACTACGCCATTCTGCCGAACCCCTCGCAAAAGGTGCCGAGCTATGCCATCGTGCGCGCGAGCACCATGGAGATCGGCTATGTGGACAAGAAGCGTAAGATTGCCGGCGAGGACCGTATGCTTATCCCCGATGGCCTGCTGCAGTGCGACACGGGCGTATCGGGCAAGGAGGTCATCGACACCGTGACGCGCGTGGTCGAGGAAGTCGCCGAGGAGCACGGTGCCAATACGGCCGTGGCGCTCGCTAAGGTTAAGGCTGCCGTTGCCGAGAAGGTTGAGGATGACGAGGAACTGCCGCCCTGGGATATCGTCGATGAGGTCTTTGAGGACGAGCCGGTCATCAAGGAAAGCGTGCGCGCGGCACTGACCGAGGAGAAGGTGCCCGAGCGCGTGCCTGTGGAGCGCAAGCAGGTCGAGCGTGCGGCCGTGCGCAATCACAAGATCCGTACCGACACGGGCATCGAGATCAGCTTTCCGGCCGAGATGGGCTCGAACTCCGAGTACATCGAGTTCGTCAACGAACCCAACGGCCTCATCTCCATCGAGCTCAAAAACATCGGCAGCATCGAGAATCGATAAACTGCGCTTGGACGCTGCAGAAAAACAAAGGTCGAAACCCTTCGGGACTTCGGCCTTTTTGCTTGGAGCTGAATTGAGTTGCAGACTGAGCATACGTCAGCGAAAACGCCCCTAGGCGAGCAAGGTGACGTGAAAGAGGAGGGCATTGACCTTTTGGTCATGCCCGACGATTGAACGTCAGATTGCCGCTTAGGGGCGTTTGCAGCGTCGAGCCGTTACGCGGTTTGGTAAAACCGCGTAACACTACAGCTGACGCAGGCCTTCCTCGAGGCCGGTCTTGCTGTCGGTCTTCTCGTCGCGCATCTTGATGACGCGGGCGGGGACACCGGCCACGACGGCACCAGCGGGGACGTCCTCGACGCACACGGCGCCGGCGGCAACGACAGCGCCCTTGCCTACGTGCACGCCTTCCAGGACCACGGCGTTGGCGCCGATCATGACATCGTCCTCGATGATGACGGGCGTGGCGCTTGCGGGTTCAACGACGCCTGCCAACACGGTTCCAGCGCCGATGTGGCAGTTCTTGCCCACTGTGGCGCGGCCGCCCAGCACGGCGCCCATGTCGATCATGGAGCCCTCACCGATAACGGAGCCGATATTGATGATGGCACCCATCATGATGACGGCGCGGTCGCCGATCTCGACGCGGTCGCGGATGATCGCGCCCGGCTCGATGCGGGCGTTGATGCCCTTGAGGTCGAGCATGGGCACGGCGGAGTTGCGGCAGTCGTTCTCCACATCGTAGTAATCGATGGAATCGGCATTGGCGACCAGGATGGTCTTAAGCTCATCCCAGTTACCAAAGACGGTCTTGCCGCGATGACCGCCGTAGACGTGCGCATTGCCCCACTGGACCTTCATGCCCGGCTTCTCGCGCACGTACAGTTTGACGGGCGTTTTCTTGGGCGCGGTGGCGATGTAGTTGATAATCTCCTGTGCATCCATCTCGGCTGCGTTACTCATATGCTGTTTCTCCTTTTCGTGGATACGGTTGATACCTGGTTAGGCAAACATGACCTGGTCGAAGGTGTAGAAGCCGGGGTCGCGGGTGATGAGCTTCTGGGCGGCGGCCAGGGCGCCGTTGACAAAGATCTGGCGGCTCGTGGCACGGTGTGTGAGCGTGACCTCCTCGTCCTGGCCAAAGAAACTCACTTCGTGCACGCCGGCGACAGTGCCACCGCGCAGCGAGTGCATGCCGATCTCCTTGGGGTCGCGCGCTCCGCACATGCCCTCGCGGCCATAGACGGGGTGGTAGCCCGCCTCGGGCTCGGCTTCGACGACGGCATCGAGCAGCAACTTGGCAGTGCCGCTGGGGGCGTCGACCTTTTGGTTATGGTGCGTCTCGACGATTTCGCAGTCAAAGCCGGGCAGCTCGCGTGTGGCCTGTGCTACCAGATGACGCAGGGCTGCGATACCGATGGAGTAATTGCCGGAGTGCATGACGCGGGCGTTCTGACCCAGCTCGCGCAGGCGATCCATCTGCTCTGGTGTGTAGCCCGTGGTGCCCGAGACCAACGCGGCGCCTGTACGCTCGACATAGGCGACGACGGCATCGAAGGTCACGACGTTCGAGAAGTCGATGATGACGTCGGCTGCCGGGGCACTCTCGAGCTCGGACAAGTCGAAGCCGATCTGGGCGACGATATCAAAAACGGGCTGACCGGCGGCGTCGACAACGCCCTCGGCGGTGGTGCGGATGAGCGAGCCCATACGGCCCGTTCCCATAATGACGGTCTTAATCAAGCAGACCAGCTCCCTTCAGAGCATCGGTAAGTGCAGCGCGCGTGTCGTTGGCCATGGGGCACAGCGGCATGCGGTAGTTTGCCTCGATCATACCCATCTGTGCGAGCGCTTCCTTAACAGGGATGGGGTTGACCTCGCTAAAGAGGGCGTTGATGAGCGGCTGACCGGCGATCTGGATATCGCGGGCGCGCTCCACGTCACCGTCCAGATAGGCGCGGCACATGTCGTGCACGAGCTGCGGCTGAACATCGGCCCACACGCTGATGGTGCCCGAGGCACCCAGGCTCATGAGCGGCACGGTGAGGGCGTCCTCGCCCGAGTACATGCGGAAGTCGTCGGACAGCAGGTGGGCGATCTTGGCCGCGTAGGCGACGTTGCCCGAGGCTTCCTTAATACCCATGATGTTGGGGTGCGCGGCCAAGCGCTCCACATTGCGCTCGCTGATGCCGCAGCCGCAGCGGCCGGGGATGTTGTACAGGATGCAGGGGATATCTACGGCATCGGCAACGGTCTTAAAGTGCTGGTAGATGCCCTCTTCGTTGGACTTGTTGTAGTAGGGGGTAATGAGCAGCAGGCCGTCGGCGCCCAGGCCCTGATAGGTGAGCGACTTGGTGAGCATGGTCTGCGTGGAGTTGGAGCCCGAGCCGGCGATGACGGGGGCACGGCCTGCAACCTGCTTGACCACCGCGGCGACAACGGAGTTGTCCTCATCGTCAGTCATCGTGGCGCTCTCGCCGGTGGTGCCCAGGGTGAGGATGGCGTCGGTACCGTTTTGCAGGTGGAAATCGATAAGGCGCTCGAGCGCGTCAAAGTCGACGCTTCCGTCCTTTTTAAACGGCGTGACGAGGGCGACGATCGAACCCTCGAGGTTGCGGATATCCATGTTCTTCTCCTTCGCTTCCGCGATCTGGATGCGTTTGTTCCACTGAGCGGCGACGGCCAGACGCTCGTCCAGGGCGCGACGGCGGGCACTTTCGGCGCGCGACTTGGCCAGCAGCTCTCGGCCGCTCGGCAGCACGTCGAGCGTGGCAAAGTAATCGCCCGGGCGCTCAGCACGGCGGATGAGGTCGGCCGAGCCATCGGGGCGCAGCAGCACCTCGGCGGAGCGCAGACGGCCGTTGTAGTTGTAGCCCATGGAGTAGCCATGCGCGCCGGTATCGTGGATCACGAGCAGGTCGCCCATGTCGATATGCGGCAACTCGCGATCAATGGCGAACTTGTCATTGTTCTCGCATAGGTTGCCCGTGATGTCGTAGGTGTCCGTAACGGGTGCTGCGGTCTTGTCGGCGCCACCCGGCTGACCCATCACCGTGATGTGGTGGTAAGCGCCATACATGGCAGGGCGGATCAGATCGACGGCGCTTGCGTCGACACCGATATAGTCCTTGTAGATCTGCTTCTCGTGGATGGCCTTGGTGACCAGGCAGCCGTAGGGGCCCATCATAAAGCGGCCCATCTCGGTGCAGATGGCCACATCGCCCATGCCGGCAGGAACCAGGATCTCGTCGTATGCCGCGTGCACCCCCTCGCCGATGGCGTGAATGTCGTTGGCCTGCTGCTCGGGCAGATAGGGGATGCCGACGCCGCCGGACAGATTGATGAAGGCGACGTGTGCGCCGGTCTCGCGCTCCAGGCGCACGGCAAGCTCAAAGAGGATGCGCGCAAGCTTGGGGTAGTAGTCGTTGGTGACGGTGTTGCTGGCAAGGAATGCGTGGATACCAAAGTCCTCGGCACCCTTGGCCTTGAGCGTGCGAAAGGCCTCGAAGAGCTGCTCGGTGGTCATGCCGTACTTGGAGTCGCCCGGGTTGTCCATGATGCCGTTGGAGAGCTGGAACAGGCCACCCGGATTAAAGCGGCAGCTGACCGTCTTGGGGATGGGCCCCGCAACGTGCTCAAAGAACTCGATGTGGCTGATGTCGTCAAAGTTGACGATGGCACCCAGCTTGTCGGCGAGCTCAAAGTCCGCCGCCGGCGTGTCGTTGGACGAGAACATGATGTCGTGTCCCGTGATGCCCAGCGAGCGGGCGATCATGAGCTCGGTATAGCTCGAGCAATCGCAGCCGCAGCCGTATTCGTTGAGAATGGAGATGAGCGCCGGGTTGGGGTTGGCCTTGACGGCAAAGTATTCCTTAAAGCCCGGGTTCCATGCAAAGGCGTCGCGCACTTCTTGCATGTTGCGGCGGATGCCCGCCTCGTCGTATAGATGAAATGGCGTGGGGAACTGCTCGACGATATGCTCGAGCGTCTCCTTGTCCACAAACGGCTGCTTAGCCGCATATGCTTCGTTGGGGGTCAATGCCATGTCCCGTAAACCTCGCTATCCAGACGGCGCTACCTGCGCATCGAATCCGCATAGCGTGGACCCAATGTCCGGATAGCGCTCCCGCATTGCTGCAGACAGTCCTGCGGGTGTTTCCCGCAGGCCCACCAGGCTGTTCGTGCCCGAAAAACCCAGTTCGGCGGGTTTCGCCTCCCCGCGGGGTCAAAGCCTGCCGGCTCGCCCGCGGCTCTTCGTGCCCGCGCCTCTATCAAGTGGTAACGACCCTACCACGTTGCACTTTACCAAACAAGAGTATTCGTATATAACGTTTAAAAAATGCAGGGATATGCTGGAAACATGTGTGCCACAATCCTGTATCACAATAAGTTGCAACAGGTGTGCCTCACGAAGGGATTCTCTATGACCGAGCTCCAAGAACTCCGTCGCTATCGCCGCGATCTTCATCGCATTCCGGAGCTCGATTTCGATCTTCCGCAGACGATCGCCTATATCGAGGGCGTGTTGGCGCCGCTCGCTTGTGAGGTGACCCATCCGTGCCCCAGCTGCGTCTGCGCTTTCTTCGACGCTGGCGTTGGTGCCGTGCATGCCACGGCGATTCGCGCCGACATGGACGCCCTGCCCATCGCGGAGGCAACGGGCGCGGCCTTTGCCTCGACGCATCCCGGCAAGATGCACGCCTGCGGGCACGATGGGCACATGGCTATGGCACTTGCTGCGGCAACCTACGTTGACCGTACGATTCGCGAGCAGCCGGGTGCCATCAAGCGCAACGTGCTCTTTGTGTTCCAGCCTGCCGAGGAGACGACCGGTGGCGCCAAGACGGTTTGTGAGAGTGGGGTGTTTGAGCGCTACGGGGCGGACCGCATCTTCGGGTTCCACGTATGGCCCGACCTGCCTGCGAACACGTTGGCGAGCTGCTCCGGCCCATTGCTGGCGCGTTCGAGTGAGACACACATTCATATCCATGGCACGAGCATCCATATCGCTAAGACCTATGGCGTTCCGGTCGAGGAGTCGCACGATGCGGCGCTGGCGGCTGCCAAGTTCTTGGTTTCCGAGCGCGAGCTCATGGACGAGTTGGGTGTCGACGAGCCCTGCATTGGTAAGTTCGGCCTGCTGCAGGCCGGCACCGTCTGCAATGCGGTGGCGGGGGAGGCCCATGTTGCCGGCAGCCTACGTGTGTTTACGGACGACATGTTCGACCGCGCGCGCGAGGGCGTGCGCCGCGTGCTGGACGATGCCTGCGTCGCAACGGGCTGCACATATGACCTCGATTTTGCCGAGGGCTATCCGCCGGTCGATAACGACCCCGAGCTGTTCGCCCACATTGCGCCTGTCTTGTCCGAGCTGCAACTCGTGGATGAGCCTTTGCTGATTGCCGAGGACTTCGCTTTCTATCAGCGCCATCTGCCAGGCGTGTTCTTCCTCCTGGGTACGGGCGTGCCGGAGGGACAAGATAATCCGATCGATTCGGATGGCTGCCCCGCCTATGCCACGAGCGCCCTTCACACTGATACCATGCTCTTTGACGAGGAAATCCTACTCAAAGGCCTCGATGTCTACAAACGATTGCTTGGCTTGGAGTGACGATGGAACGACGCCGACAGTCTGCCGTATATAGTCCGGGTGGATGCGGATGCGGTTTGCTGCTGCTTCCGGTCATCGCTGTGAGCATTGGCGTGATGTTTGTGTTTGCTGGGCTGGCTGCGGCGGCACTCGTACTGTTTATCACCGCCATCGGCGTGACGGTCTGGCTGTGCCGTTCTCGCGAGCGGCGCCGCGCCGACGGTAAGACCAATGTCGGCTGGGTCGTCTTCCTGATCATTGCGTACCTATTGAGCATCAGCTACCTGGTGTTCTTTGTCCTAATGATGATCAGTGCCTTTACCGGGAAATCCGTCACGGTGGGTTGATGCGCTGCCAGCAGACGGTCACGCAAAGTGCGTTTGCTCGGCGTCTGGATAGCTGCATTGGCCGTTTACCGCAACCTTAGCCCTCAGCTAATGAATTCAAGTTCAATCCTTTCTACGATGTGCTGTGTGCCGGCACGGTAGCCGGATCGTAGGAAGGATGAATAATGGCAAAAGAGGGAAAGAAGCCGATCGGCAAGATTGTCCTAGGCGTCATCGTGGTGCTGGTTATCGTCGGTGCCGTGGGTTCTATGGGTGGCAATTCAACCGATTCGTCTGCGAGCGATTCGGCAAAACCTGTCGAGGCGACACAGCAGGCTGAGGAGCAAAAAGAACCGCAAGAACCGTATACCATTGCTGATGAGGCTGAAGACACCTCCAATCAGTTTGCCTATAAGATCACGGGCACGCTGACCAATAACACGGACAAGGAAAAGAGCTACATTCAGATTGAGTATGTTCTGTATGATGCCGATGGCAACCAGGTTGGAACGGCTCTTGCAAACACCAATCATCTGAAGGCGGGCGGCTCCTGGAAGTTCGAGGCGCTGGGTACGGTGTCTCCCGACCAGGTTGCTAGCTGGGAGCGTTCGGACGTAAGCGGTTTCTAGCATGTTGCATGCACTGGGGGAGGTGAAGTCGTATGCCCGAAAAAAAGCTGACTGAGGAGTTGCTCAATGAGCTTCTCGATGCGCCGAACATCGATGGCTATATCAGGGAGCACGACTTTGCCGCCCCGTCGCTTTCGGACTACCTGAAGCAGCTGCTGCAGGAAAAGGGCTTGGAGCGCTCGCGCGTGGTTCGTATGGCCGATCTCAATGAGACCTTTGGCTATCAGATCTTTACCGGTGCGCGTCACCCGAGTCGCAATAAGGTGCTGCAGATTGCCTTTGCGATGGCGCTGACGCTCAAGGAGACCAACCGTGCGCTGACGGCTGCCGGGGTAAGCGTCCTTAACTGCAAGGATCGCCGTGATGCGATTATCATCTTTTGCATCGATCGCGGGTGTAGCCTCCAAAAGGTTAACGAGGAGCTGTATCGCTTTGGTGAGGAGACGGTGAGTTAGCGGCTGATATCTGAGCCGGCGGGGCTGCCGAACAACGATGCAAGCGAACGGGGCGCGGATGCCATGGGGTGTCTGCGCCCTGCGCTATGATGGAGGCTATGGATACTCAGACCACAACATATTCCGATGACGAGCTGACCGCAGCGCTTGCCGAGCACCTGGCGTCGCTCGGTCGCGACGACAGCTATCGCGTGGAGCGTGTACTTAAGCGCTCGTCCGTTGAAACAACCGAGCTCGTGTACTTTGAAGGAACCGGCGGTGGTTCGCTCGGCCCCTTTGTCCGTAAACGCATCGATGCTTCGGCTCAAATCGGCGGGGCATACGAGCGTCTGTTTGCCTCTCAGCGGGCAGGCAGGCGTTTTGAGCACCTGCCCAGAATCGTCGATTGTCGTCGTGTGGGCGACGAGCTCAACGTGGTTATGGAATACATCGAAGGGGAGACGCTCGGGGCGCTGGTGGACCGTCTGGGAGCCACCCCCGATTATGCACGTGAATTGTATCCTGCCCTATGCGATGCCGTGGGCGAGCTCCACGCCGGTTTTGCAATGGCGGGGGAGACGTCGGCGCCGGTGATCCATCGCGACCTCAAGCCGTCGAATATCATCGTGACGGGTGCCAACTATACGTCTGATGACGGCCTGACGTTTTCGTCGCTGGTGATTATCGACTTGGGGATTGCGCGCGTATGGCGCGATGGTGCCGATGCCGACACCGTCAAGTTTGGCACGCGGCCCTATGCGCCGCCCGAGCAGTATGGGTTTGGGCAGACGAGCGTGCGCAGCGACGTCTACGCACTTGGCGCCCTGTTGTTCTTCTGCTTGACGGGAGTCGACCCTAAACCAGGGCTCGACATGCGCGAGCAATGCGAGGCGCGTGGCATTCCCACTCCACTTGCCGATGCCGTCTGCATGTCGATGGCGCTCGACCCGGCCAAGCGTTTTGCGAGTGCGGAGGCATTGGGACGGGCGACGCGCGCGGCATACGATCTGAGCCGCCCCGTGCGGCCTCCTGCGCCTGCGCCTGTCCGTACTCCGGCCTCGGAGACGGTGTTGATGCTCCAAGGGCTCCAGAACCCCGCAGGGCTTCCTAGGCCTGCCGCCTCCGCTGCATGCGGTCTGCTCTCTCGCGTTCCGGAGTCTCTGGGGCGCATTTGGAATACGCTTGTCTGCTTCTCCCTACTTGTGTTCTTTGCCGGAAGTCACTTTGCCGTCTTTCACCCCACGGGAGCAAACCAAAGCTACCCGACGTGGTTTCTCATAATCGAGTATTTTTTCTTTGTTGATGGCCTTATGGTGCTTATGCATTTTGTGCTGCTCGATAAGCGCCGTCTTCGTCGGCGATTCGCACTGCTCGACAGCTATCGCGGCAAGAAACTCGCGAAACTCTGGCTCAAGGCATTGGGTGTGCTGCTCCTATGCATGATCGTCATAGTCGCGGTTGCCAATGCGACCGGCGTCGTCGATACCTCCGCTACCTAAAAGAAAAGGGCCCCATTGGGGCCCTTTGCAGTTGCGCTTAGATGCGGTTCATCTGAGCGGCGACTTTGTTGTACCAGTCCTGCCACGTGGGCGGGCAGTACTTTTTGGCCGCTGCCGGGGTAAGGGTGGAGCCGTAGTTGGCGCCCAGATAGGCAACGTGAGCGGAGATGCCCTCGCTCCAGCTGCCAAAGCTGCGCCAACCGCCGCCACGGGCACTCCAGCCCCAGGCGTTGTAAGAATTGGCGCAATAAGCACCCTTGGTGCTCTCGATGCAGGCGATGGCGGGGGACCAACGGGGGTCGACACCGGTATTCCAAGCGGCGACGGCAAAGTTATAGCCCTGGCCTGCCATGGGGGAGCCGGCGAGATAATTGTCGATGCGGCTCGTCCACTCATTGATGAACGAATCGTAATCGGAGCTACCGGTATTGGCGTTGTTCACCGTGGTGTCGATGGTGGTGTTGGTGTTGGTGGCCTGGCTGCTGGAATTGCTGCCGCTTACGCCCTCGCCCGAGAGCTTCTCGGCGGCAGCGGCCTTATCGGCCTCAAGCTTGGCAAGCTCGGCGGCATTTTCCTGCTCGGCTTTTGCCTGCGCCTCGCTGCGGAGCTGCTGGGCCTGAGCCAACGCATCCTCGGCGTTTTTCTGCTCTGCCTCAAGCTGAGACTTGGCCTGCTGGAGCTCAGCCTTGTTCTGCTCGAGTTCGGTTTGCATGTTATTGAGCTGTTCGATCTCGTCGACGCTCGAGCTCGTGATCTGGTTGGTGTATTTGCAGGTCGTGATGAACTCACCCAGGCTCTGCGCGTTGACCAGGAAGCTCACGATGGGGTTGGTGCCCTTCTGATACTTGTACAGATCGCGCATGGCGGAGCTTGCCTTGGCCTGCTGCTCGGGAAGCTTAGCCTCGATTTCCTCGATGCTTGCCTCATTGGAGTCAATCTGCTTTTGCAGGTCATCGAGTTTGGTGCGGGCGTCGTTGTAGGCGCTCGTGGCGGCTTCGATCTTCTGCTGGGCTGCGGAAAGCTGGTCCTGCGTTGCCTGCGAGGCGGCATACGCCGCAACGGGGGAGAGCATCGGCGTGGCCGTCAGCGCAACGGCGAGCGCGGCGCTCGTGATGATACGAGCCGGCTTCGACGCAATGAGCGCTGCGGCGCGATGATTCGAATGCTGCATCCAGTCCCTCTGCAATCAATCGTAGGTTATGGTTCGAACGGTATTCTACTACTGCTTTCGACCTCAACTTGAACCTTAAAGGTTCCAAAGGGTCAAGTTGAACTTGAGGCTTTGGCTTTGACCTGCAGTTATGATGAATTGTTGAGAAACCATAGAGTTCAACTTTAACGTTACGGAGCCCTATTTGAGAGGTGTTTTGGGCTGTAAAAGCTATCTCAACGTGGGGTTTTACAACTACAGCGTGCCCTCCTGACGAGCCCGCTCAATCTCTTCGAGGGCCTCGGCAGGGGTGAACGAGCAGGTGCCGTCGCCGAGCTTGACCACCTGGATGTCGTCGCCGATATGGACCTCTCCGCCCTTTAACACCACGCCAAAAACGCCCTCGTGGGGAAAGATGCAGTCGCCGGCGAGATAGTAGATGGCACAGCGTGTGTGGCAGACCTTGCCGATTTGGCTGATTTCGACAAGCACCTCGCTGCCAAGTTTGAGCTGCGTGCCCATGGGGAGCGAGAGTAGATTGATGCCTTGCGTGGTGAAGTTCTCCCCAAAGTCACCCTGGCGCACATCGAGTCCGCGGGCCTGCGCCGTCTGGATGGACTCTGCGGCCAAAAAGGAAACCTGACGGTGCCAATGCCCGGCGTGTGCGTCGGAGGCGAGGCCAAATTGTTCTATAACGGTGTCGTGTCCATCCGCGACGGGCGACTTGCGTGTGCCCTTGTGCGCCGACGTGTTGATTGAGACGATGCGGGCGGGCCTGTCGTAGGCATCGTTTGCCGTGCGTAGGGGAACGGCCGTTTGTGCGCGTTCCGCCAGCTCGCGCTTCGTGGCATTGAGGATAGGATTATCGGTCGGATGGTCTTGGGGCACGTGCGCGCCTTTCGTTCGAGGATGTCAATACGCTGAATCCTACAACAATGGTAGGTTCATTGCCCATTGTCATACAACGGTGAGCGCCGTCTTCGTGCTGGACGATTACGTCGATTGCCATAGATACGGTGGAGCTTTGGGCGCCGGCGGTTTGGCACGCTAGAATAAATCAGTTGCGCAAAGACCGCCCGTTGTGTGGGCAGTTCATGATAGGAAGTTTCCATGGCATTGCAGTTTACAGAGCGCGAGTTCATTCCCGTGCTGCTCGGTGGCGACATCAACGCCTATTCGGTGGCGCGCGCCTTCTACGAGGAGTACCAGGTCAAGAGCCTGGTCTTTGGCAAGTACCAGACGGGTCCCGCGTACCGCAGCCAGATTATCGACTACACGCCCAACGTGGATATCGATACCATGCCCGTGATGCTCAGGACCGTCAACGGCATTGCCCAAGCGCATGCCGATAAGACGATTGTCCTTGTGGGCTGTGGCGATAACTATGTTGCCCTCGTGGCTCAGGCCAAGGATGCCCATGAGTTGGCGGATAACATCGTCGCGCCTTACGCTCCCTATAGCATGCTTGAGCAGTGTCAGAAGAAGGAGATCTTCTACGAGCTGTGCGAGAAGCATGGCGTGCCCTATCCGCATACCTTTACCTTCACCATGGCGATGCTGAACGCCCAAGGCGAGGCACCTGCCGAAGTGCTCGACCAGATTGACTTCCCCTACCCGATGATTCTGAAGCCTTCTGACGGCATCATGTGGTGGCAGCACGAGTTCGAGGGCCAGAAAAAGGCCTATGAGATTGCCGACCGTGCCGAGCTGGAACAGGTCATTCGCGACTCGTATGCCAGCGGCTACACCGACGACCTGATCTTGCAGGATCGCGTGCCCGGCAATGACGAGTACATGCGCGTGCTCACCAGTTATTCCGACCGCAACGGCAAGGTGCGCATGATGTGCCTGGGCCATGTGCTGCTCGAGGAGCATCAGCCTCACGGTGTCGGCAACCACGCCTGTATCATCACCGAGCCCAATGACGAGCTCATGGGCGGCGTGCGCAAGTTGCTCGAGGACCTTCACTTTGTGGGCTATTCCAACTTTGACGTTAAGTACGACGAGCGCGACGGCTCGTTTAAGTTCTTCGATTTCAACACGCGCCAAGGTCGTAGCAACTACTACGTTACCAACAGCGGCTTTAACGTTGCCAAGTATGTGGTGGACGAGTATGTGTTCAACCGTCCGTTTGAGCCGGAGTTTGTGACGGCACAGGACGAGGCACTGTGGATGGTCGTCCCCATGGGCGTCGTCGACAAGTACGTCAAGGATCCCGAGTTGCGCGCGAAGGTGCATCGCCTGGACAAGGAAGGCAAGGGCGCCGACCCTTCGTTTATGAAGGGCGACTTTGTCTTTAACCGCTGGCTGCGCATGTGGCACACCAAGCTGCGCCACTTTAAGCTGTTCAAGACGTATTACAAATAGATGAGTGCGGCGCCCGTCCGGTTTGCATCGGGCGGGCGCGGGTATGATACGCGCAATTGCGCAAACGTCACCAAGGAGGCGGCGATGGAAAAGCTGGGAGTTATCGGCGGCATGGGCGCCGAGGCCACGTCGTATTACTACGACCAGGTGGTGCGCCATACGGCTGCTGCCTGCGATCAGGAACATATCGACATGGTGGTGCTCTCCAAGTCGACCATGCCCGACCGCACGCTTGCCATTAAGACCGGCGAGCATGCCAAGCTGCTGGCGACCATGAAAGAGTGTGCCCAGGCACTCGAGTCGCTGGGCTGTGCGCACATTGCCATTCCCTGCAACACGTCGCACTACTTCTACGACCAGATCCAGTCGTTTACGAAGGTGCCGATTATCCACATGCCGCGTGAGTCGGTGCGCTATGCCCTTGCGGGTGCGGTGATGGGGGAGTGCGAGTTCGACCCCAACCTGAGTATGCCGGCCGAGCCGGTGCACAAGATTGGCATTATGGGCACCGACGGAACCGTGGGCGCGGGCGTCTACGGCCGCGAATGCGAGGCTGCGGGTGTTGAGGTCGTCTATCCCAGCGAGAAACGTCAGAACGATGTGATGTCGCTTATCTACGATGATGTGAAGGCCGGACGTGAGCCCGATATGGATAAGTTCGACCGCGTGATGTGGGAGTTCGCCCGTAGCGGCTGCGACCGTGTCATTCTGGCCTGCACCGAGCTATCGGTGCTGCAGAAGTATCGAGAGATGCCCGAGATCACCCTCGATGCTATGGATGTCCTGGTGCGCGAATCCATCATCCGCAGCGGCGTCCCCTACCGCCTCTAGCTTCCGACCCGTCAAAAAGGGACAGGTTAATTTTGGTAGGTTTTATCTGGTGAAACAGTAAAGGCCTCGGCTCGTTTGGTGCGAGCCGAGGCCTTTTGCGTTGGGCGGTTGCTGCCGGTGGCGAACTAGAACAGGAAGCCGATGGCGATGAGGGCGATGCTGACGATGAGCACGGCGATGTCCAGGCCCTTGATGGGGTAGCGCTTGTACGAGCTGGCGCGTGTACGCAGATAGAAGCCGCGCTGTTCTGCCGCCAAGGCTGTAGCATCGGTCTTGCCCACGCTCGAGATGAGCAGTGGCACGCACAGTGGCAGCATGAGCTTAAGCTTCTTGATGGGGTTCTTGGTGTCGTACTCGACGCCGCGTGCGGTCTGCGCTTCCATGATGGCGTTCATCTCCTGACCAAACACCGGCACAAAGCGCAGCGCCGTGGTAAAGGTGAAGGCATAGCGATACGGTACGTGCAGCACCTCGACGCAGGCGTTGGCAAGGTCGTTGAGCTTGGTCACCATGAGCATGAGGATGAGCGGTAACGCCACACCCAGCAGGCGCAGACAGGCCTTCGATCCTGTGATGAGGCCCGTGTCGGTGATAAAGCCCCACACAACGTTGCCATCGCGCATAAAGGCCAGCTGGAGCACCAGCATGATAAGCGCGAGCGGAATCAGCAACTTGAGCAGCGAGAACAGACGGTCGACGACACCGGCATAGGCACCCAGCGCAAGGGTGAGTGCCAAAAAGCCCAGCAGCGCCACGTAGGTGTCGGACAAGAAGATGCCGACGATGATGGCGGCGGCGAGGCCCAGTTTGACGACGGGGTTCAGGCGATGCAGCAGCGTATCGCCCGGCATGTAGTCGATGACGTTAACCACGGTGGACCATCTCCTTGGTAATTCGAACGACATCGGTGACCTCGCTCACCTGCGCAAAAGCGGGCGAGACGGAAGATGCCAGGCGGCGCGAGAGTTCAATAACCTGGGGAGGCTCCACGTAGGCACGCCGCATGAGATCGATGTTCGAGAATAGCTCGTGCGTGCGGCCGCGGTCGAGGATGCGACCGTCGGCCATTACTACGATACGCTCGGCAAAGTCGGAAACGACTTCCATGTCGTGACAGACCATAATCACGGCGCAACCACGCTCGGCCATGGTGCGCACCGTTTCCATGACGGTCATGCACTCGCGGTAATCAAGGCCGCTCGTGGGCTCGTCGAGCACGACGATCTTGGGCTCAACCACTACGACGGAGGCAAGCGCCACCATTTGTCGCTGACCGCGCGAGAGCGAGAAGGGCGCCTCGTCGGCCGGCAAGCCAAAGCGGTCGATGACGAGCTGGGCGCGACGCAGCGCCTCGGCACGGTCGATGCCGGTAAGCTCCAGGCCAAAGGCGACCTCGTCGAGCACGGTGTCCTTGCAGATCTGGCGGTCGGGGTTTTGGAAGAGGGTCGCGACCTCGCGGGCGATACGGCTCGTGGGAACGGCCGCGGTATCCAGTCCCGTGACGCGCACGCTGCCCGAGGCGGGCTTAAGCAGGCCTGTGAGCAGCTTGGTGAGCGTGGTCTTGCCGGCACCGTTTTGGCCGACGATACCCACGAGCTCGCCGGGATAGAGGGTCAGGTTGAGGTCGTGGACGGCGGCGCCGCCATTGGGATAGACAAACTCAACATGATCGAAGGTGAGCACGGGCTCGGCGTCCTTGGCGTGCGGGCGCAACGACGGTGCGTGCGGTGAGCCGGCGGGTGCCTGAATGTCGCTGCTTGCGTGTGCGGGGTCGACGATGCCCGAAATCAGGCGCTCGGCCTCATCGACATCCAAGCAAGGGGTACCGCTTACCAGGCCATCGGCCTCGAGGCTATTGAAGATACGCGTGACGCGAGGGCAGTCGACGCCGATGGCACGGAGCTCGTCGGTATGCGCGAAGACCTCGTGTGGCTCGCCCTGCAGCGCGATTTCTCCATGGTTGAGCACGAGCACGCGGTTGCAGTACTCCGAGAGTAGGGCGATCTTTTGCTCAACGACGACGATGGTGATTCCAAGCGCGCGGTTTGCCTCACGCAGCGTCTCGAAGACCAACGTGGAGCTGGCGGGGTCGAGTGCCGCGGTGGGCTCGTCGAGAACCAAGACGCGCGGACGCATGGCGAGGATGGCAGCGATGGCCACCTTTTGCTTCTGTCCGCCCGAGAGGGTGGCGATCTCGCGGTCACGCAGGTCGCTGATGCCGACGGTCTCGAGCGTTTCACTCACGCGCCGCTCGATCTGGTCGTGGGGAACGCCAAAGTTCTCGAGGCCAAAGAGCATCTCGTCCTCGACGACCGAAGCGACCATCTGCGTGTCGATATCCTGCAGCACACTGCCGACGATTTGCGACACGTCGGTGAGCGAGGCTTCGCAGGTGTCGTGGCCGTCTACCATGACGGCCCCAAAGAACGTGCCGGTGTAGTGGTGGGGCACGGCACCCGACAGGCAGGCGGCAAGCGTGGACTTGCCGGCGCCCGAGGGCCCGATGATGCCGATGAAATCTCCCTTGTTCACGCTGAGCGAGATGTGGCTGAGCGCCCGCTCGGTCTGCGTGCCATAGGAGAACGAGACATCGTCGACGTTGATGATCGTTTCCATGGATACCTTTCATAGTCATTGGGGACGTTCTTACATGACCAGTCGTTTAAGAACGTCCCCAAGAGTTAACTGTTTGGGACAGTCTTTGCCGGTGGAGCACGGAGACGGCTTTACGAGGGGCCCCAGGTTGGCGCGAAAGAGGAGCGAAGCGTACTTGGGTACGCGAGCGACGAATGAACGCCAAGATGGGGTGGCTCGTAAAGCCGAGTGGGTTAGTTGAGCCTAAGGGCCTTCTGGATGGGCAGATAGAGGGCGCCGACCAGAATGGCGTTAAAGACGGCGGTCATGGCGACGACGGGCAACATAGCGGCGGCGAGCTCGCCGACCACGCCAAGCATGGCCATCTTGATAACCATGAAGATGACGCCGGAGACAAAGGTGGTCACGAAGGTAGCGACGATGGCGACGGCAGGCTTAACCTGACCGTTCTTGCCGGCGGCGTTGACGATGCCGGCCATGAGCATGGCGGCGATGCCCTCGGCGGCAAAATCGACGAACGGCGAAGTGGTGGTGATCTGGATCACGGCAGCCGAGATGAGGCCAATGACGAGCGCCTGGCCGATGTTGGGGCGAACGACCAGGATGGTGAGGCAGAAGGCCGAGATGATGAACTCGGGGCTGATCATGCCGCCCGAGATGCCCGAGATTGCCTTGCCGACGGTGAAGTTGAGGATGAAGCCGGCGGCGAGCAGGATGGCGAGCAGGACGAGAGCACGGACGTCGAGTTTGCCGCGGTCGGCGGTCTGGACGGTGCGGGGCTGGGCGGCGGTGGTGTTCTGAGACATGGTGAAAATCCTTTCGGAATGGGAGTGCAAGAGAAAAGCGGAGGCGCGTGATGCGAATGCGATCGGGCTCGAGATAGAAAAAGGCCCCCGGTCGAAACCGGAGGCCTTCCAATCACCTAGAGCGCAAAAACAGGCGTGAGGGACTCACTGTCGACCGATCCTATTCGCATCACGCCACCACCAGTTGTTGAGAGACTTCATCGTGTTCTTCATGTTGGTGGCTCCTTTCGTGATGCCGTGGCGCGGTCGCACCTAATTGCTGTTGCGCTGCACTATAGCACAGCGAAGTGTGTGCGGGGAAATCTTTTTTGAAAAGATTTCAGGCGGGTTTCCCGCCGGTCAAAAGAGCGGGCCGAGCGGGCGAGGCTGCCATCGCTGCCTTGCCCACTCGGCTAGGACATGAGGGCCTTAGGCCTTCTTGCGACGATAGATCACGTAGGCGCAGACACCGATGATGACGACGGCGCCAACGGCCATGGCAGCCATGTTGTTGCCCTCGGACTTCTCCTCGGTGGCCTCTTCCTCTTTGACCTCGGGCTCGGCTACATCCTCATCGGAGAGGGCCTCGTCGGCGTAGGTGATGGACTCGACCAGGCAGTCGTTGTCGGCATCGTAGTCACTCGGGACGAACTCCTCGGAGAAATCCTCCTCCTTGAGGTAGTCACGCATCTCCTCGAGCATAGCCTTGCACTTGAGGTAGGTGTTCTTGGTGGCAGCCTTGCCGGCCTTGTTTGCCAGGGCGGTGCGGGCCTCGGTGCCCTCAGTGGCCTGCATGGCATCGTCGACGGTTAGGTTCTGCTCGATGAGTTCCTTCTGCAGGGCGTCGAGATAGGCGCGGACGCCGGTGGCGCAGTGGTCGCGGTTCTCATAGGCGAGTGTGTTGATGTCCATGAGGACGTAGTTGATGGAGTTCTTGGGCTCCTCGTTGTTCACGACGTCTTCCTCTTCGCAGTGATCGAAGGAGACATCCTGATCGCTGAAGTAGGGGCTGACCTCGGTGAGCAGTGCGGAGTAGAAGGGGGTGGCGACGGAGAATTCGGCGTTGGAGAGCATCTCCCACTGAATGGTCGCGATCTCGGGGTCCATGCCCTGACGGATCTGGAAGGTGTGGATTTCGGTGTTGCGGTTGGAACCAATGGCATAGGCGCCGTCGGTGTTGGCGTTGAGGCCGGCGACATTCTCGCCACGAGTAGCAAAGCTGCGGATCATCTCAAAGGTGTTCCAGTCGGACTTGCCGGGCTGGAAGAACAGCGGCTGCATCTCGTGGACCAGGGCGCCGGTCGTGGCGCGAGCATCTTCGCGCTCGTCCTTAACGATCTCGTAGTCGGTGCCCTCGGCAAGCGGAGCCATGAAGTAATCGCGGCCCTGGATATAGCGCGACCAAGAATGCATGGCCTGCTCGCTAATTTCCTCACCGTAGGTCTGGGCAACGTCGAACTGGCCGTCATCGAAGTACTTGGCAAAGCCCTTTTCTTCGGGCATGGTCTGAATGTCCTTGGAGTGGAGGCAGTTCTCGGTGTCGTCGAGGTTAACCTTGTAGTTAAGGTTGCCGATGTTGGGGTTGACCGAGGCGATGTCGTCGGTGAGCTTCATGGCAATCCACTGATGGCCAGAAAGTCCGGCGAACAGCCAGGTCTCGTTGTTGTCGGCGATGATGATCTGGTCGTTGGTGCAGATGCCCTGCTCATCGACCAGACTTCCGAGGAGCTCGACGCCCTCGCGGGCCGTGGCGCTCTCGCCCAAGATGACGCTGGCGTAGTTGTACTCACCGATGCCGGTCTCCTCGGTGAGGGGGTCGGCCTCCTCGGCCTTCTCATTGTAGGAGGTGCTCAGCGTGGCAGAGCAGGAGACGCCCTTCTCGTTGATGCCAGCCTCGGAATAAGCGTCATAGCGATCTTCCCACTGAGAGGGGTTGTCGCGAACGAAGGTGTAGCGATACGTGGGGCCCGTGGACTTGTACTCAAAGCCGGATTCGAGCGAGGTGTACTTGCTACCGTCCTTGTGCGCAGGCTCAATGCCAAAGTGCTTGATATAGCGTGTGCTAAAGTCCTCTGCGCGGCCGTAGTACGTGTTGCCGTCCGCCGTGAGTTTGCTGCCCATGTAGATCTGGGTGCAAGCGAGTGCCGAGGTCGGCATGGCCATAATGGCCGCAGCTCCGAATGCAAGGCCGCAGCCAAGCTTCTTGAGCGTGTTGACGGGATGAGTAAGCCTCATAATCCCTCCCAACCGTTGAAACCCCGCGGAACCGTGCAGGATTTCAGCTAATAAATACATCTATTAGCCTATCGGAAGTCTAAAGAGTATTCACTAGATTCGATGAAATACTCGATGAGCGTCATAAAATATGCGATGAGCGGATAAGAATACTCATTTTATAGCTTTAGTTAAATAAAGGCACCCTGCAATTACTGTAGCCGAATAAAGTGCCTTGCACGGGCCGCAAAGAAAAATCCCCCGGTGTTTGGCAAATGCATAAACAACGGGGGATACGATAATTGGATGAATATCATACCAATGTGGAATTACTTCTTCCGGCGGTGGATCACGTTGATCGCATAGCCGACGAGCATGGCCAAAACGATGATGATAAAGCCGAGCAGGGGATTGTCGTTCATGGGGTCCTCCTATTTACCAAGCGGTGAGAATTCGTCGACGATGAGGTCGAGGCATTGCGGAAGCGCGCGGGCTCCAAAGACGCCCGAGTTGCTGGAGATGATCTCGCCATCAAACTGCATGCCCAACGACGGCGTGCAGGTGATCTTGGCTTCTTTGGTCTGGATGATCTTGAACTGCGGACGGCCGAGCACCTTGCCGGCGGGGTCGAGCGCGGCGGTGATCACGGTGGGCAGGAGCTGGACGGTTTTTACGGGCTCGATGACCGCGATGTCGACCATGCCGTCGTTCATGCGGCAATCGGGGAACAGGTTGATGTCGTTTTGGATGACCGAGGTGTTACCGGCCATGCAGCAGATGCCATCGAGCTCCTCGACAATGCCGTCATGCTCAATGGTAAAGTGCGCCACCGTGGGGTTGGGCGTTGCGAGCGCGGAGAGGAAGTAGGCGATCTCGCCGATGTCGTTTTTAGTGGGGGCGGCCTTCATCATAATCTCAGCGTCAAAGCCCGAGCCGGCGATGATGATAAAGCCATGGCGCTTTTCGTTGTCGTTCTCGTCGAGCCAAAAGAGCTCGCCCATGTCGACTTTGACCGTGCGGCCGGCGCGGCATGCCTTGGCGAGCGCCGCTGCCTCGGGGGCATTGCCGATGTTGTTAAAGAATAGGCAGGCCGTGCCGGAGGGGAAAACCAGCGTGGGGACGCCGCAGCCGCGCATCTGGTCGAGCACGTTGGAGACGGTGCCGTCGCCGCCCGAGACGACCACGCGGTCGAACTCGCGAACGTCTGCCACGGCGTCCTCGGGCTCCATGCCATCGCCGATAAAGCGCATCACGACCTCGTCGCCGCCCTGTGCAAGGGCGTGCGTGAATGCGTAGATTTCATCTGAGCTGGGGCCCGATGCCGGGTTGTGGATGATAAGGCAGCGCATACTTACGTTCCCGTTCTGTGACTAACCGAGTATAGTTGTAAGGCAATGCCGATATCCTACCCGTGTTTTTCGGGCCTAACCTTATTCGATGGGTTGATATGTACATTTCCACACATCAGGCTCTGCTCGACTTTTGTCAGCGCGCCCACGAGTTCGACGCGATTGCCGTCGATACCGAGTTTTTGCGCGAGCGCACGTTCCATCCGCGCCTGTGCCTGGTTCAGATTGCTACCCCTGCCGAGAGCGTCGCGGTCGATCCTCTGGTGATCGACGACCTATCGCCGCTGGCAGAGCTTATGGCCGACGAGAGCGTGACCAAGGTCTTCCACGCCTGCTCACAGGATATGGAGGTTATGCTCCATACCGTGGGCGTGCTGCCGCGTCCCATTTTTGACACGCAGGTGGCCGCCGCCTTTTTGGGCGAGCGCCAGCAGATTTCCTACGGCGCGCTCGTGCAGACGTTTTGCGGTGTCTCATTGCCCAAGACCGAGTCACTGACCGATTGGTCGCGCCGCCCGCTGACCGACAAACAGATCGAGTACGCGATCGATGACGTCAAGTATCTGATCGTCGCCTATACCGAGATGATGAGTCGCCTGCGCGAGCTGGGCCGGGTGGACTGGGTGCTCGACGAGTTGCGTCCGCTGGCCGACGAGTCGCATTATCGCGCCGATCGTCACGAGGCATTCCGCAAGGTCAAACGTATCAATTCGTGCAGCCGTCACCAGCTGGGTATCGCGCGCGAGCTCGCCGCCTGGCGCGAGGACCGCGCCGAGCGCCGCAACATCCCGCGCAAGTGGGTCATGTCCGACGATACGCTGCTGGCGCTCGTCAAGCGCAATCCCGTGCGCGTCGAGGAGTTCCGCAGCATCCGCGGCACCGACCAGCTGGGGGAGCGCGATGTGGACGGCGCGCTCATGGCCATCAAGCGCGGCGCGAGCTGCCCGCACGATCGCCTGCCGCTCATGGTGCGCGGGCATCGCCAGATCTCTCCGGAGCTGGAGAGCGTGACGGACCTGATGTACGCGCTCATCCGCCTGGTTGCCGAGCGCTCGGGCGTGGCGACCTCGGTCATTGCCTCGCGCGATGACCTGGCCGACTATATTGAGCATCCCGAGCAGAGCCCCCTGCGCGAAGGCTGGCGCTTTGAGCTTGTGGGTTCGCGTCTGGACGATCTGCTCTCGGGCAATATGGGGCTGACGGTGAAGGACGGAAAGATTGAGTTGTTATAGGGAAGCCTAGTCTGCTGAGTGGGTAGAATGCCTCCAACGTGTAACTCGATTTGGAGGAATTCGCATGCCCTATTACTATGGATATGGCTTTGGCATCGACCCGCTGTACCTGCTGGTTGTTCTTGTTTGTACAGTGCTTGGCCTTGCTGCGCAGAGCTATATCAACTCGACGTACAAGACGTGGTCCAAGGTTCGCTCGGACGGCGACACGGGTGCCACGGTCGCTCGCCGCATGCTCGACGCCAACGGTTGCAACGCCGTGGGTATCAAGGGCGTCGCCGGTGAGCTCACCGACCATTACAACCCGCAGGACAATAACCTGTATCTGTCGGATTCCAACCGTTCGGGCGGCTCGGTCGCAAGCGTTGCTGTCGCTTGTCACGAGGCAGGCCATGCCGCGCAGCGTCAAAGCGGCTATGCCATGATGAAGGTACGTACCGCCCTCGTGCCGGTCGTCAACTTTACCCAGAACACCTGGACCATCGTGCTGCTCATGGGCCTGTTTATGAACATCGCGGGACTCACGACCCTCGCGCTGATCTTCTTCTCGTTTAGCGTGCTGTTCCAGCTCGTTACGCTGCCGGTCGAGATTGACGCCAGCCGCCGCGCCATGGCGTATATCGAGCAGTCGGGCATGAGCTCCAAACAAGTCAACGGTGCCAAGAAGGTGCTGACGGCCGCCGCGCTTACCTATGTGGCTGCGGCGCTCACCTCGATTATTCAGCTGCTCTATCTTATGGCTCGCTACAACAGAAACTCCAACCGATAACAAATTGGGTCGCTGGGCGCCGCGGGAATTTGTGTCCCCGCGGCGCTGTACTATGTGTTGGACTTGAATTTGCGCAGGGCCAGAGCCTTTGTGCACGATAACGAAAGGAGGTTGCGTGGCAGGCTGGAATCTAACCGGCAATAGCGTTTCCGCCGAGTTCGACGGTTCGGACGAGCAAGAGCGTAAAGAGCTCAGCGTGAGCCAGGCGGTAGAGATCGCCGCCGGTGCGCTCGATGCTATTCCGCAGCTGAGCGTTCTGGGCGAGGTCACGGGTTTTCGTGGCCCAAACGCCCGAAGCGGCCACTGCTATTTCCAGATTAAGGACGACTCGGCCGCCGTCGACTGCATCATCTGGAAGGGCGCTTACCTTAAGCGCACCTTCGACTTGCGCGACGGCATGCAGGTAAGCTTTAAGGGCAGCTTCAATCTCTACAAGCCTACAGGTCGCATGAGCTTCGTCGCCCGTTCGTTCTCGCTGGCGGGGGAGGGTCTGCTGCGTCAACAAGTGGCGCAACTGGCCGAAAAGCTACGCCGCGAGGGCCTGATGGACGAAGCGCGCAAGCGCCGCATCCCGGTGTTCTGCTCCCGCGTGGCGGTCGTTACCTCGCTTTCGGGTGCCGTAATCGACGACGTCAAGCGCACATTGCGTCGTCGCAACCCGCTCGTCGAGCTCGTCTGCGTGGGCGCCAAGGTTCAAGGCGAGGGTGCGCCGGCCGAGCTCATTGAGGGCTTGCGCCGCGCCGCTTCCATTACGCCGGCGCCCGACTGTATTTTGCTGGTGCGCGGCGGCGGCTCCTTCGAGGACCTCATGACCTTTAATGACGAGGAGCTTGCCCGCACGGTGGCAGCTTGTCCTGTGCCCGTGGTGACCGGCATTGGCCATGAGCCCGATACCTCGATTTGCGACATGGTGAGCGACCGACGCGCCTCCACGCCCACGGCGGCGGCAGAATCGGTGGCGCCGGCTATGACGGAGTTGGCCGACGTTCTCGAGGCGCGCCATCAGCGTCTGGGTGCCGCGATGGCATCGATGATTGGGTCGGCCCAGGTCGACCTGGAGATGCTCGATCAGCGCGGTCGCCGTGCCTGGGATACCTATACGGCTCGCTTGGGCGATGCGCTCGATGCGGCTGCGTGTCGCCCGTGCCTCAACGACCCCACATTTATGGTCGAGCGTCGCGAATCGGAGCTTGCGCTGACTGCCGATCGCCTGTCGGGTGCCATAGTACGCTCGGTCGGGACATTCCGCTCCAACTTTGAGCGCTTGCCCGAGCGTCTGATTACAAGCACCTCGGGGCTCGATGGTAAGCGCCATGCGCTCACGCTTGCGAGTTCCCGCCTAGAGCATCAAGGGCGCACGATGCTCAGCAAGCCAGCGTCCGACCTGAGCCGTGCGGCAGCGTCGCTCGATGCCCTGTCGCCGCTCAAAGTGCTTGCTCGCGGCTATTCCATCGCGTACAGCGATGATGGTGTGGCTACGAGTGCCAAGACCTTTAAGCCTGGCGACGCCATTCGCGTGCGCATGGCAGACGGCAACGTGGCAGCAACGGTCGATACGGTCGAGTAGACCACGTTTCGCAGTGATAGACCCTTAGGAAAGGAAACAGATATGGCAGAGAAGACCCCGGTAGAGCAGCTTACGTACAAGCAGGCCTCGCAGGAGCTGGAGCTCATCATCCGCAGCCTGGAGTCGGGCGATATGGAGCTCGAGGAGTCGCTCGAGAGCTACACCCGCGGCGTCGAGCTCCTCAAAAGCCTGCGCACCCGCCTGTCCGATGCCGAGCAGAAGGTCTCGGTGCTCCTTAAGGACGTCGACGGCAACGACGTGCTCGCCGACGGCGAGGCCGCCAACACCGATGATAACCTTTCGTTCTAAGCATCTCGACCAAATATAATTACCTTGGTCTGTAAGAAAGGAACCAGCTATGTGCGATTGCATCTTCTGTAAAATTGCCAACCACGAGATCCCCTCGACCGTTGTCTATGAGGACGACCAGGTCATCGCCTTCGACGACCTCAACCCGCAGGCGCCGGTCCACACGCTCGTGATCCCTAAGAAGCACTACAGCGACATCGCCGACAGCGTGCCTGCCGAGACCATGGGCGCCATGGCCCACGCCATCCAGGAGGTCGCCAAGGCCAAGGGTCTGGAGGACGGTTTCCGCGTCATCTCCAACAAGGGCGTTAACGCCGGCCAGACCGTCATGCACTTCCACATGCACGTCCTCGGCGGCAAGAGCCTGGGCGAGAACCTCATCTGAGGACGCGTAGCCCGTCGACTTGGCTGCCTTTGGAGTAATCTATGCAGCTTTCTCAACTCGAATACCTTCAAGCGGTAGCGAACTATGGCGGCGTGCGCAAAGCAGCTCGCGCCGTTCATGTGAGTCCGCAGGCCGTTTCGTCGGCAATCAAAAAGTTGGAATCTGAGTATCAGATTGTTTTGCTCGACCGATCGGCGGGGGAGGCTGTTTTGTCTCCGGCGGGCAGAGAATTTGCGCGTCGTGCACGCGTGATCCTGACACAAGTCGACGATCTCAAAAAGTACGCTCAATCGAGGGGCGACGGCGTTTCGCCCGATGGCCACTTTCGTCTTTACGCCCCCTGCCTTCATGGGCGGGGGCGCCTTTTTGCCGAAAGCTGGTATGACTCGTTTGAACGCTCGCACCCTCAGATTCACCTTGATGTGTGGCATCAGCCAACGGCTACATGCTTTGAATCACTTGTGCTTGGCATTTCGGATGCGGCTATCTCATTCGAGGAACCACGGGACAGCGTCCTTTCTTCAAAATATTTGGGTGAAAAGGAGCTCAAGGTTCTTTCATGCCCAGCGGGTCATCAATCTGTGGGCGCCATGACCATTCGCGAGTTACTGGGCGGCAGGCTCGCTGTTCCCATTAATTTGTCACCCTGTCTCAATGCAATCAATCAATGTCCCGAAGCCCAGCTCGTCAATTTTCGCTTCCGTGATGTTGAATACGGAAGCAGGGCTCAGACTGAGTTTCTTCAAGCCGGGGGATTGATATTGAGTTTGTCTGGGTCCTCTCTCGCATCGGATGGGTCAGAAGTGAGTGAGTGCTCCATTGAAGGTTCGCGTGATGTAACCTTGCCTATCTACTTTTGCTATCGGCAAAATTCCTGGACTGATCGACACCAGACGGTTTTTCTGCACCTATTGCGTCATCTTGCTTCGTGAGATTAATTGGCTTCGAGGCATCAAGTGATTATTGACGCCTTGTAACACATAGCTGACAGCTTTGCCCTCATGCTTTTCCAAGATTCCGATTTAGATTGCTGACTCTTGGAGGGCGGAGCATGAAAAACCGTACGGTTTTGCTTTATATGACGTTCGTTTTTCTGTCGAACTTCAGCACCATCTTGTATTTTCTAACTGTCTACCTTGAGTTCGTCGGACTTTCGATGGTATCGATTTCTAGCATGATGATTGCATATCAAGTGAGCAAGTTCATCCTTGAAGTTCCCACTGGCTATATTGCTGATAGGTTTGGACGAAAGACAAGCGGTCTCGTTGGCGTCGTGGGAATGCTTGGATACTACGCCGCCCTGCTTCTCGTCCGTTCTCCCCTGCTTTTAATCGGTGCGTTCGCTCTCAAGGGTTTTGCCGTTGCGTGTGTGAGCGGATCCATCGAAGCGATTTACATTGACAGCGTCTCTCAGGACCAGCTCGTAAGACTTAATGTCGTTGAGCGATTTGTTTTCTATGCCTCTTATGCCATCTCCGCTTGCGTGGGCGGTTTCATTTCGTCCGTCGGTGCATATCTCATTGGTCTTTCGGCAGATATCATCGCAATGGTGTTGACGTTGGTTGTCGTTGTCTGCATTCCTGAGATGCGAAGAGGGGGCACTGCGACGACACCTGAACATGGGATTAGCCCGAAGATGATCGGTGCCGCTATTGCGGGTAATGGCATTCTTCGTTCAGCGTTCATCATGGACTGTTCTCAGGCATTTGCTTTTGTCGCCCTGGAAGACTTTTTCTCACTGCTGCTTGCGGGTCGCGGAATGAATGCCGTCGCTTCGGGTGTGACCATTGCGGTCCAGCTCCTTGCCTCGGCCTCCATGGGACTTATTGTGCCCTGTGCGATTGCTCATGTCGGCAAGGGCCGCTTTGCGCGTATTTGCGGCATCGTGCGCCTTTTCCTGACAGCTTTGTTTTTGATTCCCCTTACTCCGGCTAATTTGCTGCCCGTGTTCTATGTGCTGCAGACGGTTGCGTACTCGTTATTTGCTCCAATTAAATACTCAATTTTTCAAAAAGCAGCCGATTCTTCGATGCGCTGTTCACTGATTTCGGTTCAAAGCCAGATGGTGGCGGTGGGCGCCATCCTTTTCTATCTGTTCAATGCTGCGTTGAGCAGCATCGCGGGCATTCGAGTCATATTGCTTGTCGCACTCGGAATCTCTTCTTTGGTGTATATCCCCGCGCTCTTTCGTCTTACAAGCCAAAGGACATGGGTATTTAGACACCGATAACTTATATATCAACGCAATAAACCCGAGCGCGAGGGCGTTTGGGTTTATTATTGAAACGTATGTAACCTGGCGGCGCCACACCGCCTGTTAGTAGGGAGACACATGAACGTTCTGGTCGTCAACGCAGGATCTTCGACCCTTAAGTATCAGGTCATCGATACCAAGTCCCACAAGGTGTCCGCAAAGGGCTCCTGCGAGCGCGTCTGCTTTACCGGCGGCACTTTCACCCATGCTGCCAACGGCTCCAAGAAGGTGACCGAGAACATCGAGTTCCCCGACCACAAGGTCGCCATCGAGGTTGTCCTGAAGGACCTCGAGGCCAACGGCGTCAAGATTGAGGGTATCGGCCACCGTATCGTTCAGGGTGGTTGGTACTTTGGCGATTCCTCCCTCGTCGACGAGGATGTCCTCGCCAAGATCCGCGAGGTCGCTCCGCTCGCCCCGCTGCACAACAACCCCGAGGCCAACGTTATCGAGTACTGCCTGGAGCAGTATCCCGACCTGCCCAACGTTACGGTTTACGACACCGCTTTCCACTTCAACATGCCCGAGGTCGCCAAGACTTACGCCCTGCCCAAGGACGTCTGCGACAAGCTGCACATCCGTAAGTACGGCGCCCACGGCACCAGCTACCGTTACATCTCCAAGAAGGTCGCCGAGATGACCAACGGCGAGGCCCGCAAGGTCGTCGTGTGCCATATCGGCTCCGGCGCTTCCCTGTGCGCCATCGAGGACGGCAAGTGCATGGACACCACCATGGGCTTGACGCCGCTCGACGGCGTTATGATGGGCACCCGCTGCGGCTCCATCGACCCGGCTACCGTGTGCTACCTGCAGCGCGAGGGCGGCTACACCTTCGACGAGGTCGACGAGATGATGAACAAGAAGTCCGGCCTTTTGGCTGTGACCGGCGGCAAGACCAACGACTGCCGCAACGTCGAGGAGCTCGCCGCTGCCGGTGACCCCGAGGCCCAGCTTGCCTTCGATATGTTCGTCTACAAGATTGCCGCCAAGGCTGCCGAGATGGCCACCTCCATGTGCGGTATGGACACCCTGGTCTTCACTGCCGGCATCGGTGAGCACGCTCCTGCCGTCCGCGCCGGCGTGGCCGACCGCCTGGCCTTTATGGGCGTCAAGATGGATCATGCCCGCAACGCCCTGCGTGGTGACGGCGCATGGTGCCTGTCTGCCAAGGATTCCAAGGTCAAGATTTTCGTCATCCCCACGGACGAGGAGTTCATGATCGCTTCCGACGTCGAGCGCATCGTCAACGGCAAGTAATTGCAAAAGGGGAGGGGCTGGACGACCGAGCGCCGTTCGGCCCCTCTTTTGTGCTCGTTGGGCGATATGCCTGATAGTTATTTATTAAGTTGTGATAACTTCTTATTAACATGCGGCCGCCTTAAGGGGTCTGCGCCGACCGTATCGCACTGCAAAGGAGTCTCATGAACGTACTTGTTGTCAACGCCGGTAGCTCAAGCCTTAAATATCAGCTTTTGGATACCGATACCCGCGAGGTTTTCGCCAAGGGCAACTGCGAACGTATCGGTTCGGACATGGGCATCTTTGGCCACTCCGAGAACGGTGGCGCCAAGCAAACCGAGGAGGTCCCCTTCCCGGACCACCGTTTGGCTATCGCACGTGTGCTCGAGGAGCTCGAGAAGACCGACTTTACGATCGATGGCATTGGGCATCGTATCGTTCAGGGTGGCTGGTACTTTGACGATTCCGCGGTCGTCGACGATGAGGTCATGGCTAAGATTCTCGAGGTGGCACCGCTTGCCCCGCTGCACAACTACGGCGAGGCAGCGGCAATCGAGTATTGTCGCGAGAAGTATCCGGAGCTGCCCAACGTGGCCGTCTTCGACACCTCGTTCCACATGACTATGCCCGAGGTCGCCTACACCTACGCCCTGCCCAAGGACGTGTGTGACAAGTACCACGTGCGCAAGTACGGCGCCCACGGTACGAGCCACCGCTACGAGTGGATGATGGCCAAGGAGATCCTGGGTTCGCGCTGCCACCGTCTGCTTTCGTGTCATCTGGGCAACGGCGCTTCGCTCGCCGCCATTGAGGACGGTGTATGCCGCGATACCACGATGGGCCTCACGCCGCTCGACGGCCTGATGATGGGCACCCGTTGTGGTTCCATTGACCCGGCTACCGTGTGCTACCTGCAGCGCGAGGGCGGCTACAGCTACCAGGAAGTCGATGACATGATGAACAAGCAGTCTGGTCTGCTTGCCATCTCGGGCATCTCCAACGACGCCCGTGACATCCGTACGCGCGCCTCCGAGGGCGACGAGCGCTGCCTGCTTGCCTTCGACATGTTCGCCTACAAGGCCATGCAGCAGGCCGGCTCCATGATTGCCTCCATGGCGGGCGTGGACACCATTACCTTTACCGCCGGCATTGGCGAGAACGACTGGTCGATCCGCAAGGCTTTCTGCGACTGCTTCGAGTGGCTGGGCGTGCGCATCGACAACAACAAGAACCGCGAGGCCGTGGGTAACGGCCCGCAGGTCATCAGCGCCACCGGCTCTTCCGTCACGGTCATGGTCATCCCCACCGACGAGGAATACATGATCGCCCACGACGTCGAGCGTCTGACCGCGAATAACTAGTGCGTTCGTTTGCGATTGAACGAAAGGCCTCCTGAGTAGCAGCTCAGGAGGCCTTTTTGCTAGCAGGCGGAAATTCCAGTCCCAAAGTGATCATCACCAGTAACGCCTGCGCTCCCAGCAACGACACCCATCCATTCAGATCCTCAGCCCCAGCTCGTAGCCAAGCCGCTGTCCACTCCAGATGCTCTGAACGCTTCGTAGCAGTAGAAGGCCGTACGGGCTAACCCCTGAAAACATTCCGCACTGACCAGAAACGCCCCCGTTCGTAGCACCGAAGGAGCAGAACGGGGGCGTTTCATTGGTCGAGGACGTTTTCAGAGCTTTACCCTGTAGGGTCCCGAGGGGCTATGTCCGCTACTCAGCCATCTGAGCCTGGACGGCGGTGATGGCTACGACACCCACGATGTCGTCGGCAGAGCAGCCGCGCGAAAGGTCATTGACCGGCTTGGCGATGCCCTGCAGGATGGGGCCGTAAGCGTCGGCGCCAGCGAAGCGCTGGACCAGCTTGTAGCCGATGTTGCCGGCCTCGAGGTCGGGGAACACGAGCACGTTGGCCTTGCCGGCGACGGAGGAGCCGGGAGCCTTGAGCTGGGCGACGGTGGGGACGATAGCGGCGTCGAGCTGCAGGTCGCCATCGATGGCGAGCTCGGGAGCCTTCTCCTTGCAGAACTTCACGGCCTCTTGGACCTTCTTGGCGACCTCGCCACCGGCGGAGCCCATGGTGGAGTAGGAGAGCATGGCCACGTGCGGCTCAACATTGCCCATGAAGGTGGACCAGGAGTGAGCGGAGGCGATGGCGATCTCGGAGAGCTCGTCGGAGGACGGGTTGATGTTGAGGCCGCAGTCGGCGAAGATCAGCGTGCCGTCGGTGCCGAACTGCGGGGTGTCGGTGCACATCACGAAGAAGGCCGAGACCAGCTTGGTGCCCGGGGCGGTCTTGAGGATCTGAAGCGCGGGGCGCAGGGTGTCGGCGGTGGAGTGGCAGGCGCCGGAGACCAGGCCGTCGGCGTCGCCCATCTTGACCATCATGGTGCCAAAGTAGGTGGCGTCCATCACCTGGGCGCGAGCCTGCTCGATGGTAACGCCCTTCTTGGCGCGGAGCTCGGCAAACTTCTGTGCGTACTCCTCGTGCTTCTCGGCATTGCGCGGGTCGATGACGGTGGCGCCGGGAACGTTGATCTCGTTGGGATCGCCCAGGATGACGATGTTGGCCAGGCCTTCCTCGATGATCTTGTTGGCCGCGACGATGGTGCGCGGATCCTCGCCCTCGGGCAGGACGATGGTCTTAAGGTCGGCCTTGGCGGCAGACTTCATACGGTTTAGGAAATCGCTCATGTTACTCCTTACAAGCGTTTCGCTAAGCTCCAGGCGCCCGGCTGTTCACGAATAAACCCGCTGCTAGCGGGTCTACCTTTCAATTATGTTCGCCGCTGTGCTTGAGCTTTCCTTGTGTGGCAAGCTCATTATAGGACGCATTAGCGCTATAATCGCTCTGATAAATATGTCTCGAAGAATGTTCGAGAAAAGCCCAGCTAACGAGCCCGTGGCTTTTGACAAGGAGTATCGATGCAGATTACCTCAGGCCTGCCTGAAGGCTTTAACGCCGGCGCGTACGACATGATTGTCGTCGGTGCTGGATATGCCGGTGCCGTTTGCGCCCGCCGTCTTGCCGAGACTATCGGCTATCGTGTTGCCGTTTTGGAGCGCCGTAGCCACATTGCGGGCAATGCCTATGACTGCACTGACGAGGCCGGAATCCTGATCCACGAGTACGGTCCGCATATCTATCACACCTTTAACGAGCGCGTGCACAATTTCCTGTCGCGCTTTACCAAGTGGACGGATTATCAGCACAAGGTGCTCGCCAACATCAACGGCACCCTTATGCCCGTGCCCTTCAACCATGCGAGTCTCAAGCTCGCCTTTGGTGATGAGCGCGGCGAGGAGCTGTATCAGAAGCTCGTGGAGACCTTTGGCAAGGATGTCAAGGTGCCCATTATGGAGCTGCGTAAGAAGAACGACCCCGACTTGGCCGAGGTCGCCGATTACGTCTACGAGAACGTCTTTTTGCATTACACCATGAAGCAGTGGGGCCAGACGCCCGACCAGATCGATCCCTCGATCACCGGTCGCGTTCCCGTCTTTGTGGGCGACGATGACCGCTACTTCCCGCAGGCTCCCTTCCAGGGTATGCCGCAGGACGGCTACACGGCGTTGTTCGAGCATATGCTCGACCACGACCTGATCGACGTGTTCTGCGACGTGGACGCCCGCGATCTCTTTGAGATCGACGAGACCACCGTCAAGATCGGTGGCAAGGCCTACGGCGGCGAGATCGTTTATACCGGTCCGCTCGATGAGCTGTTCAACCTCGACCTGGGCGCTCTTCCGTACCGTACGCTCGACATGAAGTTCGAGACGCTCGATATGGATCAGTTCCAGCCCGTGGGCACCGTCAACTACACCACGAGCGAGGACTACACGCGCATTACCGAGTTCAAGAACATGACTGGTCAGGTCCTGCCCGGCAAGACCACCATCATGAAGGAGTACTCCAAGGCCTATACGCCCGGCTCGGGCGAGACGCCGTATTACGCCATTCTTGAGCCCGAGAACCGTGAGCTCTATGAGCGCTATCTTGAGCGCGTCCAGAACCTGACAAACTTCCACCCGGTGGGTCGTCTGGCCGAGTATCGTTACTACGATATGGATGCCGTGACCAATTCCGCCCTCGATCTTTCGGATGAGATTATCGCCTGCCATGCATAAAGTCATAACATTCGGTATTCCCTCGTATAACGCCGCTAAGGACATGGACCATTGCATCACCTCCATCTTGGAGGGGAGCAATTATGCCACCGATATCGAGATTATCGTGGTGGACGACGGCTCCAAGGATGAGACGGCCGCCAAGGCCGACGAGTGGGAGGCCCGTTATCCTGGAATCATCCGCGCGGTGCACCAGGAGAATGGCGGCCACGGTATTGCCGTCCTTTCGGGTCTGCGCGAGGCGCAGGGCACCTACTACAAGGTTGTCGACTCGGACGACTGGCTTGACGGCGCTGCCCTTTCGACCATGCTGTCGATTCTGCGCGGCTTTGAAGAGCGCGACCAGCGCGTTGACCTGTTTATCTCGAACTACGTGTACGAGAAGGTTTACGAGGGTACGCATACGGCCATTGGTTACAAGTTTGCCCTGCCTCGAAAAAAGATCTTTACCTGGGACCAGATCGGCCATTTCCGTTTGGACCAGAATCTGCTCATGCACAGCCTGTGCTATCGCACGGATGTGCTGCGCGAGTCCAACCTGCCCATGCCGCCGCACACGTTCTATGTGGACAACATCTACGCCTACGTGCCGCTGCCGCGTTGCAAGACCATGTACTACGCCGACATCGACCTCTATCGCTACTTTATCGGTCGCGAGGGCCAGAGCGTCAACGAGGCCACGATGGTCAAGCGCCTGGACCAGCAGTTCCGTGTGACGCGCATCATGATGGAGTCGTTCCACCTGTACAGCGATGTTGAGTCGTCGCGTCTGCGCTCGTACATGATGGGTTATTTCACTATGATGATGGCGATCTGCTCGGTGCTCACCAAGCTTTCCGACGAGGATTGCGCCGACGAGCGCCTGAAGACGCTGTGGGCGGACCTGAAGGCCTACGATGAGCGCATGTATCGTCGTGCTCGCTACGGCGTGGTCGGCTTCTTCACCAACCTCCGCGGTCGCGCCGGAGACAAAACCACACTTGGCCTATACCGTCTTGCCTCAAAGATCTTCAAATTCAACTAGGGCAGAAACGCTCGGGTAACGGGGACCCCTGGTCCTTAACTTGCTACTTCGAACAGTCCTGCGCAAGACGGAGGCGCCACTGGCGCCTCCTTTGCGTGCGGAACTCGTATCAAGTTAAGGACCAGGGGTCCTCTGTTATGTCTTGCTTTATGTCAGCAAGCTGAATTTGAAGACCTTGGACGCGCGGTACACATGGGCCTGGGCTGAAAAGACTTGGTTGGTAGGTTGCCCGGTGGGTCTTGGTCATGTTTGTCGCGAGTTCCGCACGAGCCGAAGAGCACTTAATGTGCTCTTCGTGCGAGCCAGGACTGTAGAGCAGCAAACATAACCAAGACCCACCGGGCAACCGGACGAGCTAGTTTACTTCGCGGCGCCGGGGATGCCGTGGGAGGTTTTGGCGGTTTTGGCTCCGTTTACGATGGCGGTTTCCAGGGCCCTTACGGCGAGCATGCCCAGCAGGTCTAGGGGAACGGCGTTTGCCTGGGCGCCCAATTTGCCGCTGGCGAGGGTGTAGATGGTGTCGCCGTCGTTGGTGGCGTGCGTGGGACGGATGGCGTGTGCGTAGGCGTCTGCGGCCATCTGGGAGACCTTGGTGGCTTGTGCCTTAGTGAGTTCCACGTTGGTGACGATGCAGCTGATGGTGGTGTTGGTGCGGTCGAGCGGCATCTGCATGGATCCGGCGGCGGCAAAGGCTGCGAGTTCCATATCGACGATTTGGTCGCTATCGGCTGGGGCGCGCATGCCGGCGACCCACTCGCCGGTGAGGGGGTCGACAACGTTGCCGCAGGCGTTGACCGAAACCACGGCGCCTACCTTAACGGGACCGAGCGCCACGGCGGCAGTGCCAAGGCCGGCCTTCATGCAGGTGGCAGGGCCCATGAGCTTACCTACGGTGGCACCGGTGCCGGCGCCCACATTGCCTTGCTCGAGCGTGGTGGGGGTGTTGTCGAGTGCCTCGCGCACGGCGGCGATGCCGGCCTCTATGTCGGGGCGTACGGTGGGGTCGCCAAAGGCAAGGTCGAAGATACAGCTGGAGCACACGATGGGCACCTGCGTGGGGCCGACGGGAAGGCCGATGCCGCGGCTCTCGAGTTCGCGAGCGACGCCGCTTGCAGCCTCGAGGCCAAAGGCCGATCCGCCCGAAAGGCAGACGGCGTGAACCTTGTCGACGGTGTTCTCGGGTCGCAGCAGGTCGGTTTCGCGCGATGCTGGAGCACCGCCGCGAACGTCAACGCCGCCGGTGGCACCCTCGGGCGCCACGATTACGGTGCAGCCGGTGCCAGCCTCCTCGTCCGTATAGTTGCCAAAGCAAAAGCCATCGACATTGCAAACATCGATGGCTTCGAGCAGTGTGTCCATGTTTTCTCCTATCGGTTTTCCGCCGGGCCTTATGCCCGGTCGGGATCCGTACGGTACGGCAAAATTGTAGGCGCTGGGGGATAACCAGCGCCAGATGCAATTACGAGAGTTTTTGAATCGCGCGTGCGACGCGAGCGATGGGCAAGCCCACCACGTTGTAGAAGTCACCCGAAATATCGTGCACAAGCATGCGGCCGCCTGTGCCTTGGATGCCGTAGGCCCCGGCCTTGTCCATGGGTTCGCCGGAGGCAACATAGCGCTCGATCTGCTCTTCGGTAAGCTCATAGAACGTCACGTCGGTCACATCGACAAACGACAGGCTCTCGGCGGCATGCGGAGCGGCCGTGTCGCCTGCCTTAACGATGCAGACGCCGGTTGCGACCTGGTGCGTGCGGCCCGAAAGCTCGCGGAGCATGGTGCGCGCCTCGTCCTCGGTTGCCGGCTTGCCCAGAATCTTGCCATCGAAGGTGACAATAGTATCGGCCGCGACGGTCAGTTCGTTGGGCTCGGCATGCTCGGCGGCAACGGCGGCGGCTTTGGCGCGTGCTAAGCGTTCAACGAGCGTAAGCGGGGCCTCGCCATCAAAAGGCGTTTCGTCGATATCTGCGGGAATCACGCGAATGTCATAGCCTGCTTCGCGCATCAACTCGATGCGGCGCGGTGATTGCGAAGCCAAAATCATAGCTGAATGCCCTCGGCGACCTTCTCGACGGCCTTGTCGCCGGCGAGTGTGCGCAGCAGCTCAAGCGCAAAGGGGAGCGACTGGGCCATGCCGCTGGCGGTGATGATGTTGCCGTCTTGCGTAACCTTCTCGCCGGTATAGGCGCCTTCGGGGAAGCTTTTCTCAAAGCCAGGGAAGCACGTGGCCTGGCGCCCCTCGAGTAGGTCGAGCTCGCCCAGGATAAACGGGGCGGCGCAGATGGCGGCAACGTGCTTGGTCGCGGCGAACTCGCAGACCACGTCGCAGACGCGCTGATCGGCGCGCAGGTTGGTGGCACCGGGCAGGCCGCCGGGCAGCACGACGCAGTCGTACTCGTCAAAGTTGATCTCATCAAAGAGCGCATCGCAGGTCACGGGGATCTGCAGCGAGCTTACGACCTCACGCGTGGGCATGATCGAGACGAGCGTGGCGCGCACGCCGCCGCGACGCATGACATCGACCATGGTCAAGCATTCAATAGTTTCAAAGCCATCGGCGGCGAGAACGGCAACGCTGGGCATGAGGGTTCCTTTCATAGGCGGCATACAATTAGCCGTCTTATACCCCGAAGACCTCCGCTTGCCACGCTCGATTTCCCAATGATTTTTCTGAGCAATGATTGAGTGACTAGTTGCGCCTAAGGTGGACGACGGTCTCGCAGTGGAAGGTTTGCGGGAACAGGTCGACTGGCGTGATCTTGACGGGGGAGAAGGTGCCTTCTTCGACAAAGCGTTTGAGATCGCGCGCCAGGGTGGCCGGGTCGCAGCTCACGTAGGCGACATCGCGAGCACTCGTGCTGGCGATAAGGTCGATCGCCTCGGGGGCGAGGCCTGCGCGCGGCGGGTCGACCACCAAGACGTCGGCATCCTGGTCGGGGAACTCGCGCACCGCGTCTCCGCCAATGACGTCGACGTTATCAAGCTTGTTGATCTCCAAGTTACGGCGCAGGTCGCGCACGGCCGGGCCGTAGGCCTCGACGGCGGCGACGAAGTCGCAGCGGCGGGCGAGCGGCAGGGTAAAGGTTCCGGCGCCGCAGTACAGGTCCACGGCAAGCTCGTCTTCTTGCGGGTCGAGCGCTTCCATGACAAGCTCGATCAAAATCTCGGCACCCTTGGTGTTGACCTGGAAAAAAGACGGGGCAGACAAGCGCATCTGACCCTCGGCGATATTCTCGGTCCATGAGCCCTCTCCGGCGAGCATTTCGACCTTGGAGACACGGCGGGCCTTCTTTTCGCCCTTGCTCATCACACGCACGATGCTCGTGGGATGAGCGGCGTCCGCCAGCACGCGGGAGACCTGCGAGCGCGGAAAAGAGCCTGTAGACGTCCAGAGTGCGACCTCGAGTGCCTTGGTACGGCGCGATGCACGAATGCCCACGCGTTCGAGTCCCAAGTCATGGCTGCCGCTTAGATAGTTGAGTGCGCCGACGACCGATTTGAGCGCCTTGGGAAAACGTTTATCGAACAGCGGGCACGCATCGACGGTCACGATTTTGCTGGGGTCGACACCGTGCATGCCAAGGCGCACGCGACCGTTGACGACGGTCGGTTCGAGCTCGATTTTATTGCGGTAGCCCCAGTCGTCCTTGGTGTGGCAGATGGGCTGCACCAGCTCGTCGACTTGCTCAGGGCTGAACTTGCCGATGCGCTCGAGCGTGGAGCGCAGGTTTTGCTCCTTGGCGGCGAGCTGTGCCGTGCGTGAGAGATTGCCCCACGAGCAGCCGCCGCAGATGCCCACGTAGGGGCAGGGAGGCTGAATGCGATCGGGGCTCGGCTCCAGAATCTCGGTGGTGCGGGCGCGCATGAACGACTTGCCGTCCTGTACGACCTCGGCCTCGACGGTGTCGCCTGCCACGGCACCCTGCACAAAGACGGCTTTGCCGTTGTCGGCGTGCGCCAGCCCGTCGGCGCCGTAGGTCATCGATTCTATAGTGAGCTTCATATCCCTGCCTGTCATTCGCGTTGTTGTCCGCACCATGGTAGCAGGGAAAAGCGCCCCGCATCCGAGGCTTTCCTCAAATGCGGGGCGCTTCTACAAACCGCTTCTACAAACGACTATTTCGTCTTGCCGGTAATGAGCGTCTTAAGACCCAGGCCGATCAGGCCCAGGCCCATGCGCACACGACCGGGGCGATGGCGCTCGATGGCTTTGGTCTTGCCGGCGGGCTTATCGCGACAGGCGCTCGTCTCGGGTGCGGGCTTAGCTGCCTGCGGCTCGGGCTGAGGTGCAGGTGCGGGCTCGGGCTCAATGACGGTCGCCTGGACCTTCTGAACCTTGGGTGTGGCCGGCTGCGGCTTAGGAGCAGGGGCGGGCTTTGCCTCAATGACGGGCTCGGGCGCGGCCTCGGCGTTGCGGTAGGCACGCTCCAGCAGGGCTTCCTGCGAGTTGAAGGGTTTCTCACCCTCTGCGCGCTCCACGGGGACCCAGGTGCCGTCGCTCGTGAGGCTGCGGGCCTTCACGTTGTCGCGCAGCTGCATGCTCATGTACTCGTGCACCAGGGCGCGGCAGGTGGGGTCGAGCACGGGGAAGGCGATCTCCACGCGGTGCTCGGTGTTGCGCGTCATCATGTCGGCCGAGCTCAGATAGATCATGTCCGAGTCCACGCCAAAGGCGTAAACGCGCGCATGCTCCAAAAAGCGTCCGACGATAGAACGGACATGCACGTTCTCGGTCTTGCCAGGAACGCCCGGCTTGAGGCACGAGATGCCGCGGATGATCATGTCCACGCGCACGCCGGCGCACGATGCCTCGGCGATCTTGTCGATGACCTCGCGGTCGGTGAGCGAGTTGAGTTTAAAGAACACGCGGGCGGGCTCGCCGGCGAGGGCGCGCTGGATCTCGCGGTCAAGCCCGCGCATGATGAGCGGTTTCAGTCCGACGGGCGCCACACCCAGGAAGCGGTAATCGCCGCGCAGGTTGCCCAGCGACAGGTTGCGGAAGAACAGGTTGGCGTCCTCGCCGATGCCGGGGTGAGCGGTCATGAGCATAAAGTCGCTGTAGAGTTTGGCCGTCTTCTCGTTAAAGTTGCCGGTGCCCAGCAGCGTCAGGCGCGTTAGCGCCATGCCCTCGCGATAGGTGAGCTGGCAGATCTTGGAGTGGCACTTAAAGCCCTCGGAGCCGTAGATGACGGTGCAGCCGGCCTCTTCCAGGCGCTCGGCCCACTCGATGTTGTTCTGCTCGTCAAAGCGCGCGCGGAGCTCCATGAGCACCGTGACCTCTTTGCCGTTCTCGGCGGCATCGATCAGTGACTCGCACAGGCGGCTCTGCTTGGCCACGCGGTAGAGCGTGATGCGCAGTGAGATGCACTCGGGGTCGTAGGCGGCCTCGTGCACCAGATCCAGGAAGGGGTTCATGGCCTCATAGGGATAAAAGAGCAGCTTGTCGTGCTGAAGTACCTGCTCGCGGATGGAGCGGGTCATATCGATGGTGGGGTTGGGCTGCGGCTTAAACGGCGTAAAGAGCAGCTCGTTGCGCAGGTGCTCGGGAATCTTACTCTCAATGCCAAAGACGTAGCCCAGGTCGAGCGGGATATCGCAGGTAAAGACAGAGCGGCGCGAAAGCTCGAGCGCCTTGCGGATGGTCTTGAGCGTCGCCTTCTCGAGCGACCCCGAGACCGCGAGCACCACCGGCTGCAGGCGCAAGCGTTTCTTGAGGATGCGCTTCATGTGCTGACGGTAATCCTCTTCCTCCTCGACGCCCTCGCCGTCCGGGTCGATGTCGGCGTTGCGGGTGACGCGGATGAGCGCGCGGTCGAGCGGCTTATAGGAGCCAAAGCAGCTGTCCAGGCAGGCGAGGATGACGTCCTCGAGCAAGATGTAGGAGTAGGTGCCGGTGGGCGAGGGGATCTCGACCACGCGGTTCATCGAGGTGGGAATCTCGATAAGGCCCAGCAGACTCTCCTCGTCGGTGACGCCGTCCAGGCCGCAGGCCAGGTAGAGTGCGCCGTTGCGCAGGTTAGGGAAGGGGTGGCGCGGGTCAATCACCAGCGGTGAGATGACCGGCGACACGTAGGCCTGGAAGTAACGGGTTACAAAGGTGCGCTCCTCGGGCGTAAGCGAATCGATGCGGGCGCGGTGAACGCCCAGGGTGTCGAGCTTGCCCTCGATGCTCTTAAAGATGGACTCCCATCGGGTAAGGAGCCCGGGCATTTCGGCCATGACAGCATCGACCTGTTCGGAGGCGGTCATATTGCTCTTGTTGTCGACAGGCTGTTTTTTGAGCTCTGCCAGATCGGACAGGCCGCCCACGCGCACCATGAGAAACTCATCGAGGTTAGACTCGAAAATCGACACGAACTTTAGCCGCTCGAACAGCGGAACGGTCTCGTCGAAGGCTTCGTCAAGCACACGGTTGTCAAAGCGCAGCCAGCTGAGCTCTCGGTTCTGCGTGTACGAGAGGTCGCGCGGCGGCTTACGCAGCTTTGCAGCGGCTTGCTTTTTTTCGATTTTGCTCGGCATATGCATCTGTCCGTTCAGTCCCCGTGGGGGACGGTTGCCTAACACTATTCACTATTGTCTCAATTTAGTCGACCTATGGCACGGACGTATCGCGTGAACGGTATCTTTACCTACTTCTTACGCTGACAAGCCATAGAGCTGACGCCCTTCGCGTTGTGAAAAACGGTCTATATCCTCACTCAACTGGTGAGTATGTGTGAATAAGAATGATGGCAAGCTGAATATCATTGAATTCGGTCCAAAACGTGGGCTAGCTTCATTTATATACATAAAACCGTTTTACCTATGCAATTCTGAATCATGGATTTATAGATGCGATGGGGGATAATTTATAGGAAAAAGAGCGTTTACCTTTGAAAAGGTACTTTAGAGCGCCGAAGTGCATCATGGGGGAATCACATGCGATATACCGTTCATCGCACTTTGTTGACCGTTCGGGGGTGAGGTGGAATTGCGGGTGGAATTTGGATATAACTAGAGCTGTCAGCAAGCAGCGCCCGTTACGGAAGGGCGCTGATAGATTCGGCCGAGAGGCCCGAAAGAAAGGTAGGAGGCCATGACGAAAGGTCTGCACGTGCC